>JAZQTO010000077.1:0-27374 GCA_045630805.1 Paludibacteraceae bacterium | reverse complement strand
TACGGGAAATCTTGACCCCGTTACAGCAGATGAGATTATGCATCTCTTCCAGGGTATTGCGGCAAAAGGTTGTGCTATAATTATGTCAACGCATAATACGGCTCTTATCGAGCAATACCCCGCTCGTACGATTATGTTCTCGAAGGGAAAGATAGCGGAAATTGATTTGGCGGCAAGTTTTTCTGAATAAATTGCCGAATCTATGATTCGATATTTGGAAAAGAGAATAAAAAAGAGTATTTTTGTACGTTTTAATGTTTGGAATAGAATTAAGCAATAAATAATGAGTACTGAACAGGAAATTGTAAAACACGAGGAAGAGTATTCGGCGTCGAATATTCAAGTGTTGGAGGGTTTGGAGGCTGTGCGTAAGCGCCCTGCTATGTATATCGCCGATATCGGCGAGAAGGGTTTGCATCACCTTGTATATGAGGTGGTGGATAACTCTATCGACGAGGCTTTGGCTGGTTACTGTACCCATATCGATGTGTCAATCAACGAGGATAACTCGATTACCGTTCAAGATAACGGTCGTGGTATTCCTGTGGATATTCACCCAAAAGAGAAGAAGAGCGCGTTGGAGGTGGTAATGACCGTATTGCACGCTGGTGGTAAGTTCAACAAAGATAGCTACAAGGTGTCTGGCGGTTTGCACGGTGTGGGTGTGAGCTGTGTGAATGCACTCTCCACTAAACTGCACGTAGAGGTTCGTCGTGATGGTAAGATCCACGCACAAGATTATGCGACTGGTAAGCCATTGGCTCCTGTGAGCGTGATTGGCACATACGGCGAAGGCGAAGGCACAGGTACGAGAGTACAGTTCTGGCCTGATGGCAGCATTTTTACTGAGACTGTGTATAAGTACGAGATATTGGCCAACCGTATGCGTGAGTTGGCATACTTGAATGCAGGTGTGCGTATCAGTTTGACCGACCGCCGCGAGAAGAACGAGGACGGAAGCTACAAGGGCGAAGTGTTCTACTCTGAGAATGGTTTGAGCGAGTTTGTTCGTTATATTGACAGCAACCGCACTCCGCTGATTAGCGAGGTGATTCACTTGAATACGGAGAAGTTTGGCACTCCAGTAGAGGTGGCAATCTTGTACAATACCGATTTTACTGAGAATGTATATTCGTATGTGAACAATATCAATACCATCGAGGGTGGTACCCATGTGGCTGGTTTCCGTGCGGCATTGACTCGCGTGATGAAGAAGTATGCCGATGAGAGCAAGATGCTTGAGAAGGCTAAACTCAAAGACAAAGATGGTAATGCCAATATCGATGCCAATGACTTCCGCGAGGGTTTGACCGCGATTATCAGCGTAAAGGTGGCAGAGCCACAATTCGAGGGTCAAACTAAGACCAAACTCGGTAACTCAGAGGTGGCAGGTATGGTGTCTTCGGCGGTAGCAGAGGCATTGAGCAACTACTTGGAGGAGCATCCAGATGATGCGAAGAAGATTGTAGAAAAAGTGATCTTGGCTGCTCAAGCGCGTATCGCTGCGCGTAATGCTCGTCAGAGCGTGTTGCGCAAATCACCTCTCGGCGGTGGTGGTTTGCCTGGTAAATTGGCAGACTGCGAGAGTAAGGACCCTGCTGAGTGCGAGTTGTTCCTCGTGGAGGGAGATTCTGCGGGTGGTACCGCTAAGACTGGTCGCGATCGTAAGATTCAGGCTATTTTGCCATTGCGTGGTAAGATTTTGAACGTGGAGAAAGCGATGGAGCATAAGGTGTTCGAGAGCGAGGAGGTAAGAAATATCTTTACTGCTCTGGGTATCACTTTCGGTACAGAGGATGATCCTAAAGCATTGAACTTGAGCAAATTGCGCTACAACAAAGTAATCATTATGGCCGATGCCGATGTGGATGGTGCGCACATTGCGACATTGATTATGACATTGTTCTTCCGTCACCTTAAAGCAGTCATCGAGCAAGGTCACCTCTTTATCGCGATGGCTCCGCTATATTTGTGCAGCAAGGGTAGTTATAAGGAATACTGCTGGAACGACCAACAACGTTTGGACTTCATCATGAAACATTGCGGTGGCGATGAGAAGTTGGTGAAGACTCAACGCTATAAAGGTCTTGGTGAGATGAGTGACGAGCAATTGTGGGAGACCACTATGGATCCAGAGCGTCGCCTTTTGAAACAAGTGACTATTGAGGATGCCGTAGAGGCAGATCGCACTATTGCTATGTTGATGGGTGATGATGTGGCTCCTCGCCGCGAGTTCATCGAGAAGAACGCTACCTACGCTAAGATTGACGCGTAATCTGGTTTAGTGTTTAGGTATGAAGATAGCCGTTTATTGTAGTGCAAAGGATATGATACCAGCGGCATATCTGGCATTAGGTGAAGAACTAGGTGCTTGGATTGCTGCTGAGGGTCATACTTTGGTGTATGGTGGCGCTACGGGTGGATTGATGACTCGTGTGAGTGATGCGGTAAAGGCTGCGGGCGGAAAAGTTGTAGGAGTGATTCCGCGACGAATCATAGCTGCTAAGCGTATGGCGAATAATTGTGATGCGCTGTATGTGGTGGCTAATATGAGTGCTCGCAAACAAATGATGCGTACCGTGGCAGATTGTTTTGTATGTCTGCCAGGTAGTTATGGTACACTTGACGAGATGATGGATGTTATTGCGAGTGGTACGGTGGGCGAACATAACAAACCGATCTTTGTACTGAATCATGAAGGGTTCTATGAGGGACTGAAGCAGCAAGCAGAGCATATGCGTGCGTTGCATTTCTTGCCCAAGGTAGAACAATGTGCTCCGCAGTTTGTGGATTCCATGGATGAACTGAAGGAGAGAATACAGAATTTAAAGATAAAAAATTGAAAAATAAAAAAGATATGCAAAAGACCAAGGTTTTTGAGCAATGGTTGCTAGATCAACAAGCTATGATCGTTCGCTATCGTCAGGTAGAGAAGAGTGATGTATTAGCAGAATATAAGCAGTTGAAAACGCTGGTAGAGTCGCAGGAGTTTCAGTCTAAAAAGAATATTTTGACCACAACTAAGTATGCTGATACACCTGAGGCTAAACTGATGGCGCAGTTCAAGCAAGCAAAGTCTAAGGGTGCTGTATTGCTTTATCGAATGTTTCATAAGGAGGCTTGGAAAGAGAAAGCAGAGGTGGTAGAGTATTTGCAATTATTGGAGCAAGTTAGTGCACCTGAGTTTGTAAAAGAGCATGCTTTTTGGAAGAATGAGAAACGTTGGTTGACCACTCCAGAGGCTGCTCAAGAGAAGCGTTTCAATGCTTTAGCGAAGCATGCAGATGTCGTGTTCTATCAACAACATACCGAAACTGAAATAGCAGAATTGGAGAGTTACAAATTGGTTTGGAATGAGGAGTTTGATGGTAGCATGGATGCACAATGGGCAACAGGTTGGGTGTATCCTGCAGGCTTGAAGGCAGACCATTCGCATGTGAGCGAACAACAAGCTTATGTGAAGGGTGCAAATACTCAAGTTGCTGCTAGTGTGATGACTATAGAAACGAAGAAAGAGAGAGTGAATGCTCCCGCTTGGCATCCTACCAAAGGCATGATAATGCAAGATTTCGCATATACGAGCGATGTGTGGCATAGTAAAGTTGCTTTGCCCCAAAATATGGCTGTCTTGCAAGCAAAGGTGGCGTGTTCGGGTCATGCGAAACATGCTTTGGGTTTGGCAACCATAAAAATGGAGAGTGTTTTGCCAGTACTGCATGAAACGAGTGTAAAGGGCTATGCCATTTATACAATGGTATGGACGGATAAGGAGATTGTGACCTATGTGAATGACCAAGAGTTAACTCGTGTGAAAAACACTTGGTCAGCAGAGGATATGTATCTCTACATACGTAGTTATCTGCCTGAAAAGGATAAAGCTAGTAAGGGTGCATTGAACGTAGATTGGGTTCGCATCTACACCAAAAACAAACCACTATAAAAACCCTTAAAACTCTCAAAACATGTTTCTAATAGCAGGGCCATGCGCCATAGAAAGTCGTGAAATCGTGATGCAGACTGCCGCCACCTTAAAAGAGGTGTGTGATAGGTTAGGCGTGCAATTGTATTTCAAGTCTTCGTTTGATAAGGCTAATCGTACGAGTCCATCGGCGCGTGGTGTTGGTATGGAGCAAGGGTTGGCGATCCTAAAAGAGGTGAAAGAGACCTATGGTTTGCCTATATTGACGGATGTGCATGAGTCGTGGCAGTGTGCTAAGGTGGCTGAGGTGGCGGATGTATTGCAGATACCTGCTTTCTTGGCTCGTCAAACGGACTTATTGGAAGCTGCGGCTAAGACGGGCAGAATTGTCAATGTCAAGAAGGGTCAGTTTATGGCTCCATGGGATATGCGTGGTGCGATAGCTAAGATAGAGGCGACACGGCGAGAAGCAGGGATTTGGCTCACGGAGCGCGGGAGTAGTTTTGGCTACGGAAACCTGATTGTAGATATGACTTCGCTGGTGAAGATGCGCGAGTATGGTTACCCTGTGGTGTTTGATGCTACGCACGCAGTCCAACAACCTAGTAGCCAGGCTGGTGTTACCGGTGGAAATCGAGAAATGGTGCCTCATTTGATGCGTGCCGCTTTGGCAGTGGGTGTAGATGGATTGTTCTTAGAGGTACATCCTGATCCAGATAATGCTATCTCCGATGCTGCTAATCAAGTGCGCTTGAGTGATATAGAAGATATCCTGAAGCAAGCTATTGCAATTGATCAACTAAATAAGCAATTGACAAAACTATGACATACGCAGAGAGAGCAAAACAGATCTTTGCAGAAGAGATTGCAGAGTTGCAATGCTTGCAAGAGTCCATAGATAGCACTTTTGATCAAGTGGTTGAGGTGCTTTATGCTTGCAAAGGCAAGGTTGTGATCATGGGTATTGGTAAGACTGGTATCATTGGTCACAAGATGGCTGCATCTTTTGCTTCAACAGGCACATCGTCTATCTTTGTGAATGTAGCAGAGGCGATGCATGGTGATTTGGGAATGTTGAATGCAGAGGATGTGGTAATCCTGGTGAGCAATAGTGGTGAGACGAGTGAAATATTGAACGCGATAGATCCTGTGCATCGCATTGGTTGTATAATTGTAGCTATGACAGGCAACTTGCAGTCGCCATTGGCGCAGCGTGCGGATTATGCTTTGTCTGTGCATGTGAACAAAGAGGCTTGTCCATTGGGCTTGGCACCTACGACATCTACAACAGCGACCTTGCTGATGGGCGATGCGTTGTTGGTATGTCTGATGGAGAAGCGTAAGTTCCAACCAAAGGATTTCTCAGTATATCATCCAGGTGGAGCGTTGGGTAGAAAATTAATGGGTATCGTTAAGCATTTTATGAGCACTTCTGTACCTCAAGTGATGGTAGATACTCCATTCCGTGAGTTGGTGTGCGAGATGAGTGACAAACACTTGGGCATGACGATGGTGTATGAGGGGAATGAGTGTGTGGGTATTATCACGGATGGTGATGTGCGTCGTGCGATAGAGAAGTACAATGATGTGCATATTGTGGCTCGTGATATAATGACTCCTTCGTATAAGGTGATAGCGCAAGATGCGTTGTTGACAGATGCATTAGCGGTAATGGACAAGTATAATATTACTACGTTAGCCGTGATAGATAGTATAGATTCAAAAGAGATTATAGGTGTAATTTCTATTCATCATATTATTGATTTTAAATAGTTTACATAGATAAATGATCATTCATCTTCCAAATACGATTCCTTCTTTGCAGGCACAAGCGTTTGCGGAGCAATTGGAGGCGTTATGTATAAATAAAGGTACGCACTATGTGTTGGTAACTTCACATATGGTGCATTGTCTGCCCGCTGAAATAGCTGATATAGCCTTGGAGGTATGGGATATGCCAACAGATATGCAGTTGTCGTCTCGCAGTTATCAAGCAGAAACACACCGTATAGCGATTGGCGATACTTATATTGGTGGCGATGGTGGTAATCAATTGATGATAGCGGGTCCATGTGCAGTGGAGAGTCGTGAACAGATAGAAAAATCCTGTCAGATGCTCAAGAGATTGGGTGTGAGAGTATTGCGTGCTGGTTGTTACAAGCCTCGTACATCTCCTTATACGTTCCGTGGTTTGGGCGAGGATGGCCTAAAGCTATTGGCAGAGATGCGTGAGAAGTATGGGGTGTTGGTTGCTACCGAGATGCGTGATGCTACGCATGCGGATAAGGTGATCGAGTATGCGGATATTGTGCAAGTGGGAGCAAAGGCAATGTATGATCATGGGCTATTGACAGCAGCAGGTCAATGTGGTAAGCCTGTGATATTGAAGCGTGGATTCTCTTCTACCTTGCAAGAGTTGGTACATGCTGCGGACTTCGTGATGAGTTGTGGCAATGAAAATGTGATTCTTTGTGAACGTGGCATTCGCAGTTTTGAGACACAAACACGTTTTACCTTGGACTTGTGTGGAGTAGCATGGTTGAAGGAGCATTGTAACCTGCCAGTAATACTAGATCCTAGCCATGCGATGGGGTATGCCTATGGCGTGGCAGATTTGGCTCGTGCTTGTACAGCAATGGGAGTGGATGGTTTGTTGATAGAGACTCACCCAATGCCATGTCAGGCTAAGAGTGATGCGGCTCAGCAATTGAGTCATGAGCAGTTTGCAGATATGTATAAGAGTATAGAACCTATTACTAAGGCTATAGGTAAGACCTTGATTTAATGATAAGCAGCTATGAATACAATCGTATCAAAGAGATTCTTTTCAGAGAATGTAGCTGAAATAGTTGTAGAGGCTCCATTGATTGCACGCAGTCGTCGAGCAGGACATTTTGTAATCGTGCGTGTGGACAAGAATGGTGAACGTATGCCATTGACCATTGCAGATGCCGATGTAGAGAAAGGTACTATCACTTTGGTGGTACAGCGTATAGGTGTGTCTTCTAGCAAGTTGTGTGCTTTAGAACCAGGTGATCAAGTAGCAGACTTGGTTGGACCATTGGGCAAGGCGACGGATATTAAGAATTTCGGCACTGTGGTATGTGCTTGCGGTGGTGTAGGTGCTGCGCCTATGTTGCCTATAGCTAAAGCTTTGAAGGCGAGTGGTAACCGAGTGGTAACGGTATTGGCGGCTCGTACAGCAGAGTTGATTATACTCAAGGAACAGTTGGAGGCAGTCTCTGATGAGGTGATAGTCATGACGGATGATGGTTCAATGGGGCAGAAGGGATTGGTAACCACGGGTGTGGAGCAAGTGATCAATCGTGAGAAGGTGGATAAATGTGTGACTATTGGTCCTGCTATCATGATGAAGTTTGTGGCATTGACCACTAAGAAATATAATATCCCTACCGAGGCAAGTCTCAATACAATCATGGTGGATGGTACGGGTATGTGTGGTGCATGCCGTGTGACTGTGAATGGTAAGACTAAGTTTGTGTGCGTGGATGGTCCAGAGTTTGATGCACATGCGGTGGATTTTGATGAGATGCTTTCTCGTTTGCGTCAGTATAAGAACGAGGAGGTGGAATCAATGAGTTTAGGGGGTCAGGAGTTCAGTAGTTTAGGAGTTACTTCTGAACTAGTGCTGAACAGCAAAGCGTCTGAACAGTCTTCAAGCCCAACAGTGCCCCCATTTGCAGGAACAGCCAAGGATCGTGTGGCTATTCCTCGTGTGAAGATGAACGAACTGAAGCCAGAAGAACGTATCCAATCACTATATGCGGAGGTGAATCAAGGATTGACCTTTGAGCAGGCAGTAACCGAGGCACATCGCTGTTTGAACTGTAAGAAACCTACTTGTGTAGAAGGATGTCCAGTCAATATCAATATCCCTGGATTTATCAAGCAATTGGAGATAGGTAATATATTAGGTGCTGCTCAGATTATTAGCGAGAGTAGTACGTTGCCTGCGGTCTGTGGTCGTGTATGTCCACAGGAGAAACAATGTGAAGCCCAATGTATCCATCTTAAGATGGGCAAAGAGGCGGTAGCAATAGGTTACTTGGAGCGTTTTGTGGCGGATCATGGAGGGCAATTGGGCAATGAGGCGAAAGGCGAAGAGGCGAAAGGCAAGAAGGTGGCCGTAGTAGGTAGTGGTCCTGCGGGCTTGGCTTTTGCCGGCGATATGGCTAAGTATGGCTATGATGTGACTGTATTTGAGGCATTGCACGAGATAGGCGGCGTATTGAAATATGGTATTCCTGAGTTCCGTTTGCCTAACCGAATTGTGGACAGAGAGATTGAGGGTTTGCGTGCATTAGGTGTTACTTTCCAAACGGATGTGATTGTTGGTAAGACCTTGAGTATCGATGACTTGCAAGCAGAGGGTTATCAAGCCGTGTTTGTAGGTAGTGGTGCGGGTTTGCCACGATTTATGGGTATCCCTGGTGAGAACTTGAATGGTGTGCTGTCTTGCAACGAGTATTTGACTCGTGTTAACTTGATGAATGCGGCTTCTGAAACCTCAGATACACCTGTCTTAAAAGCTAAGAACGTAGCAGTTATTGGTGGTGGCAACACAGCTATGGATGCGGTGCGAACAGCCAAACGTTTGGGTGCTGAGCGAGCAATGGTAATTTATCGCCGTAGCGAGGAGGAGATGCCTGCTCGTATAGAGGAAGTGCGCCATGCGAAGGAGGAGGGGGTAGAGTTTATGACGCTACATAATCCTATCGAATATCATGCGGATGAGAATGGTCGTGTTAAGGAGGCTGTGCTACAAGTCATGGAGCTTGGAGAGCCTGATGAGTCAGGCAGACGTAGTCCTGTAGCTGTAGAGGGCAAGACGGTTACGATCCCTGTGGATGAGGTGATCGTGAGTGTAGGCGTGAGTCCTAACCCATTGATTCCTGCTTCGGTAGTTGGTTTGGAAGTGTCTAAACGAGGCACCATCGTGGTGAATGAGCATATGCAATCGTCTATTCCGATGTTGTTTGCGGGTGGCGATATCGTCCGTGGCGGGGCCACAGTGATTCTGGCTATGGCAGACGGTCGCAATGCGGCTAAAGCAATGCATGAGTATTTGACAAATCAATAAAATTATGAAGAAAATAGTAATATTTGTACTTGTTGCGCTGTGTTGTAGTGCGTGTCATCGACCAGGCAAGGTGGTTAGCAAAACGAGTAAGATTCATATGATTGACTCTACATTGGATGCCATTCAAGATACGCAGTATATCGCTTATATGGAGCCTATTAAGGCAGAACTGGAGGCACAACTCAATGCACCTATTGGCTATGCTCCAAAAGACTTGGAGGTATATCAGCCAGAGTGTCCTATGCTCAATTGGGCAAGCGATGCGTTGTTAGCAATAGCACGAGATTTGTGCCCAGAGTCGGTGGATGTAGCGGTAGTGAATATTGGCGGTATGCGTTGCAATTGGGGAGCGGGTGATATCACTTTTCGCCATGTGTTTGAGCTGATGCCTTTCGATAATATGCTTGTCGTACTAACGCTGAAGGGTAGTGACTTGCAACAACTCGGCGAGATTTTTGCCTATTCTGGTGGACAAGGTATAGCAGGTATGCGAATTAAAGCTGTTGGAGATAAAGTGATGCAGCAAGATGCTTTGGTGACTATCAATGGCAAAGCCATCGAAATGGACAAGACATATACTGTCGCTACGAGTGACTACCTCAGTCAAGGAAACGATGGAATGTTACCTCTGAAGAACCACATTCAATGTTGGAACTCCGAAGAGAAGATACGTGACCTTTATATTGAGTATATTAAGCAAGTAAAGGTGGTAGAGGCTAAAGTGGATGGACGTATGGATGTTGGTTTATAGTTTATAGTTTAAGGTTTATGGTTTAAAGGCAAGGATATGAAAAAGTTTTATTTGATATTAGCGCTATGTAGCGCGTGGGTAGCAGGTATGGCCTGCACCAATTTCTTGGTTGGTAAAGATGCTTCTGTGGATGGTAGTACAATGGTGTCGTATGCCGCCGATAGTTATGCACTTTATGGTTTCTTGCATCATTCTCCTGCTGCAGATTATGCAGAAGGTGCGGTGCGTGAGGTGAAGGATTGGGATACTGGCAAGCCACTTTGCACTATTCCACAAGTGGCGCATACTTACAATGTGGTAGGTAATATGAACGAGCACCAATTGAGCATTGGCGAGACTACTTGGGGTGGTCGTCCTGAATTGGAGACGGGAGAAGGAATCGACTATGGATCATTGATTTACATTGCTTTGGAACGTTGCAAGACTGCTCGTGAGGCAATCAAGTGTATGACTGATTTGGTGGCTGAGTATGGCTATGCTTCTTCAGGTGAGACTTTCTCTATTGCTGACCCTAATGAGGTATGGATGATGGAGTTGATTGGCAAAGGCAAAGTGGAGAAAGGTGCCGTATGGGTGGCAACTCGTGTGCCAGATGATTGCATAGCAGCGCACGCTAACCAAGCGCGCTTTACCACCATCAACTTCAAAGACAAAGAGAACTGGATGTGGAGTAAGGATGTGGTGAATTTCGCTCGCAAACAAGGTTACTATACAGGTAAGAAAGACGAGGATTTCAATTTCCAAGAGGCATATGCACCATACGATTTCTCGGGTTTGTATGTGTGCGAAGCACGCGTGTGGTCGTTCTTCCGCAAGTTCTCAGGCGATATGGACAAGTATTTTGACTTTGCATCAGGCAAGACTTTTGTGGAGACTGGCGGCAAGTATGCAGGCGAGCGTATGCCATTGTATATCAAACCTAATCATAAGGTGAGTGCACAGGAGTTGAAGAACTGCATGCGTGATCAATATGAGGGTACGCCATTGGATATTACCCAAGGTCCTGATGCGGGTCCATGGAATAGCAAGTTGCGTTATGGTTCGCTGGGCTTTAAGTTGGATTCGGTACAATATTGGTTTGAGCGTCCTATCGCTACCCAACAAACAGCTTGGTCCTTCGTGGCTCAAATGCGTGGTTACGAGAGTGCTAAGGCTGGTGGTATCTTGTGGTTTGGTGTGGACGATGCGGCATCTACTGTGTATGTGCCTATGTATAGTACTATCACTGAGGTGCCAGAGTGCTTCAAAGAGGGTAATGGCGATATGTATAATTATTCGCCTACATCGGCTTGGTGGACCTATAATATCGTAGCCAACTGGGCATATACCAAGTATTCTGCCATGATGCCTGATATCAAGAAGGTACAAGCAGCTTGGGAGGATAAGTTCAATGCCCAAGTAGAGGCTATCGATGCTCAAGTGGCAGAAATGGATCCTGCTAAAGCTACTGAGTTCTTGACTAAGTACTCTTGTGCACAAGCGCAGGAGTCCACGGCGGCATGGAAGGAGTTAGGTATCTATCTGTTTGTGAAGTACTTGGACGGTCAAGAACGCAAGGAGAAAGACGGTGAGTTCCTGCGTAACCCTTATGGCGAACCAGAAGGGCCAAATCGCAAGCCTTACCCAACCTCATTCCTTGAGAGCGTACACGAACACATTGCTCATGAGTAAAAAAGTTTAAAGATTATAGTTTAAAGTTTAAAGGCAAGTAAATATGATACAAGAATTGCAACCAAAGGAGGTTTTCTCTATTTTTCATGAGATTACCCAAGTGCCTCGCCCATCTAAGCGCGAAGGCAAGATTATTGAATGGCTCAAGGCTTTTGCCGTAAAGCATAATCTAGAACATACTGTGGATGAAGCAGGCAATATCATTATGCGCAAACCTGCAACTCCTGGTTCTGAGAACAAACCAGGCGTGATCCTCCAAGCGCATATGGATATGGTATGTGAGAAGAACAACGATACCATACACGATTTTGATAACGATCCTATTCATACTTATATTGATGGCGATTTCATCAAAGCTCAGGGCACTACCCTTGGTGCAGATAATGGCATAGGTATGGCATTGATGTTGGCAGCTATCACCTCTGACACCTTGAAGCACCCTGCATTGGAGTGCCTCTTTACGGTGGACGAGGAGACAGGTTTGACAGGCGCTTTCCGTCTGCAAGATGGTTGCCTCAATGGCAAACAACTCATCAACCTCGACTCTGAGGACGATGGTCAAGTGTTCATTGGTTGCGCAGGTGGTATTGATACGCTCGCTAAGATGCATTTTGAGGCGATGAGGCTATCAGGCGATGAGGCGAAGAGGTTAGCTATACATATTAAAGTCGGTGGATTGATGGGTGGTCACTCAGGCGATGATATCAACAAAGGTCGTGGCAATGCCAACAAGATCCTTGTGCGCTTCCTCTACCAAGTGATGCAAGCTACCGATATACAACTAGCTACGATCAATGGCGGTAACTTGCGTAATGCGATTGCGCGTGAGGCAGAGGCGGTGATTGCTATTCCTATGGCGTATAAAGAGGATATCCGTGTGATGCTCAATCATTATATTGCTACTATAGAGGCGGAGATTGGTGATGTTGAGAAGGACTTCTTTATGCATTTGGAGACAACCGATATGCCTGATTTGTTTATTCCTGCGGAGAAAGCCAAAGTGCTTATTCAAGCGCTCTATGCTTGCCCTCACGGTATGACAGCTCTGTCGAAGACTATGCCTGGATTGGTAGAGACCAGTACCAATCTCGCTAGTGTGAAGATGAAAGAGGACGAGAAGGGTGCGTTTGTTGAGATCAATACTAGCCAACGCTCTTCTATTGAGAGCAAGAAGCACGATATCAAGCAGATGGTAGAGTGTGCTTTGGCATTGGCTTGCGACGAGGTGACCCACGGCGATGGTTATCCAGGTTGGGCGCCTAACCCACAATCACCATTGTTGGAGGTGACCAAGAAGGCATACCAAGATTTGTTTGCTGCGGAGCCAAAGGTATTGGCTATCCACGCGGGTTTGGAGTGTGGTTTGTTCTTGGAGAAGTATCCATATTTGGATATGGTGTCTATTGGTCCTCAAATGTTTGGTGTTCACTCTCCACAAGAGCGCCTGAGCATTGCTTCAACCGGTAAATGCTGGGAGTGGTTGAAACGCGTGTTGGAGACCTTATAGATATTTGTAACTAAACAATAGGCGCAAAGCGCCGTCCACTAAACTAAATCGCCACTTGTGTTTTATGCACAGTGGCGATTTACATATCCACCCTACTGACGAATGGCGTGTACAACCAAACTTGGGAGTAAATGTCGCAGTAAACACCAAGTTCCTATCTGAACAATTACATCTCAATCGTAAAACAATACAGCGTGATTTATAGGTACTAAGAGATAAAAATCTCATTCAATGGATTGGCTCAGCCAAAACAGGTCACTGGGAAGTGATGCCATAGTTTTTTCTGTTTCCAAGTATAAAGTGAAATTTAATGTGCATGATTTTGCACATTGGAATAGGTGTCTTAATTTAAGAATGCCGTCTCTTTCACCTCTCTTATATCTTGCTTATTTTACTGAGCGACGACCGAGAGATGACCGAGAGAAGAGCGAATCACCGTCAAGAACCCGTTATGAACCCGTAACGAACAAGGCACGATCTCTCGTAAGAACAAAACACGATCTCTAGTAAGAACAAGGCAGACTTAAACTATTCTTTGGCAAGATCTTTATCCTACACTTCCTTCTAGACTTACTTGGAGGAGTTTTTGTGCTTCCACGGCGAACTCCATTGGCAGTTTGTCCATCACCTCTTTGGCATAACCGTTAACAATCAGTCCTACTGCGTCCTCCACGCCAATACCGCGTTGCTGACAATAGAAGAGTTGGTCCTCGCTAATCTTGCTAGTAGTTGCCTCATGCTCAATAATAGCCGTAGGGTTTTGGATACGCATAGTAGGGAATGTGTGCGCTCCACACTTATCACCTAGCAACAAACTATCGCATTGACTATAATTACGCACATTATCCGCATTAGGCATCACACGCACAAGACCACGGTAGGCATTTTGACTCTTACCTGCAGATATACCTTTACTAATAATACGCGAGCGCGTGTTCTTGCCAATATGAATCATCTTGGTACCCGTATCAGCTTGTTGGTAGTTGTTGGTCACAGCCACAGAGTAGAACTCTGCACTAGAGTTGTCGCCCTTGAGAATACAACTTGGATACTTCCAGGTGATAGCCGAACCAGTCTCTACTTGTGTCCAACTCAAGCGGGCATTCTCGTGGGTGATGCCACGCTTGGTAACGAAGTTATAGATACCTCCTTTGCCATCTTTATCGCCAGGGTACCAGTTTTGTACAGTAGAATATTTGACCTCTGCGTCTTTGTGTACGACTATCTCCACGATAGCTGCGTGGAGTTGGTTTTCGTCGCGCATAGGAGCGGTACAACCTTCAAGGTAACTGAGGTAAGCACCCTCGTCTGCGACTAGCAGTGTGCGCTCAAACTGACCCGTATTGCCCGCATTGATACGGAAATAGGTACTGAGCTCCATAGGACAACGAACACCCTTAGGGATATAGACGAATGATCCGTCAGAGAAAACAGCCGAGTTGAGGGCTGCATAGAAATTATCGCTAGCAGGAACGACTGAGCCAAGGTACTTCTGTACCAATTCGGGGTACTCACGTACAGCCTCCGAGATTGAGCAGAAGATGATACCTTTTTCGGCAAGAGTCTCACGGAAAGTGGTTTTGACAGACACAGAGTCCATGACTGCGTCCACCGCCATATTACCCGCCAAGGCAGCACGCTCTTCGAGAGGAATACCGAGCTTGTCAAAGGTTTTCATGAGCTCAGGGTCAATCTCCTTTTGCTCGTTATCGGTATGGGTCTTGGGCGCCGCATAGTAAGATAGCGCTTGGAAATCGATCTCAGGAATATTGAGGTGCGCCCAATTAGGGTGCTCCATAGTCAGCCACTTGCGGTATGCCTTGAGGCGGAACTCCAGCAGCCACTCGGGTTCACCTTTCTTGGCAGAGATAAGGCGGACGACATCTTCGTTGAGCCCCACAGGAATGATATCGGTTTCTACATCCGTAGTAAAACCGTATTTGTATTCTTGAGATGTGATTTCTTCTATTTCTTTCATTGTATAAACTCCGGATGTTTGTTAAACAAAAGAGCCGCTTTTTCAAGCGGCTCTTTGGAGGTACCTGGCGGATTCGAACCGCCGTCCCCGGTTTTGCAGACCGATCCCTAACCGCTCGGGCAAGGTACCATAATTTTCAAATCGGCTGCAAAGGTACTGCTTTTTTTTTAATCTGCCAAATAAAAAGTGATTTTTTTGTATCTTTTTTGAAAAAAGAGACCGCTGCGCTGCTAGAAGTTAGACCGTTTCACTATTAGACCGCTACGCTGTTAGATAAAGTGGAGGGGATTTTTGGTGTAAATATTTTGTGATTTCGCAAAAAAGCAGTACCTTTGCAGCATGAATACAAAACCTATGCAAAATCCAGAAATCGAAATCATGGCGCCTGTTGGGTGCTGGGAGAGTTTGGCCGCTGCCATTGAGGCTGGCGCAACGAGTGTGTATTTTGGTATTGAACATCTGAATATGCGTTCGCGTTCTTCTGCCAACTTCACTACTGAGGACCTTCATACGATTGTTAATCGTTGTAACGAGGTGGGTGTCAAGACTTATCTCACACTCAATACGGTCATGTATCCAGAGGATATACCTCTTATGCGAGAGATTGTGGATAACGCAAAAGCTGCTAATGTGAGTGCAATCATCGCTTCCGATATAGCTGCCTTGCAATACGCTTTTCAGTCGGGCGTGGAGGTACACCTATCTACCCAACTCAATATTTCCAATACCGAGGCGCTGAAATTCTATGCTCAGTATGCCGATGTGGTGGTTCTTGCGCGTGAGCTGAATATGGAGCAAGTGGCGAGTATTTACAAAGACATTGTAGAGCAGGATATTCGAGGTCCTAAAGGCGAGTTGATTCGCATTGAGATGTTCTGCCATGGCGCATTGTGTATGGCGGTCAGCGGTAAGTGTTACTTGAGCTTAAACCACTATGGTGCAAGTGCTAATCGTGGTGCTTGTATGCAAATTTGTCGCCGTGGATATATCGTTAAAGATAAGGAAAGTGAATTAGAGTTGGAGGTTGATAATCAATATATTATGTCGCCTAAAGACTTGAAGACTATCCACTTCCTCAATAAGATGCTGGATGCGGGTGTGCGTGTGCTCAAGATTGAAGGTCGTGCCCGTGGAGCGGAGTATGTCAAGACGGTGGTGGAGTGTTATAAAGAGGCGGTAGAACTATGGCTTGAAGGCAATGGGAAATGGGCAATGGTCGATGAGGTAATTGAGGATAAAATAGCAGGATGGGATGCACGCTTGGCGCGTGTGTTTAACCGTGGTTTCTGGGATGGTTACTACCAAGGACAGAAACTAGGCGAGTGGACGCATAAGTATGGCTCTCGTGCAACGAGAAAGAAAGTCTTTGCGGGTAAGTGTACCAACTTCTTTAAGAATATCTCCGTGGCTGAGTTTTATTTGGAGGCAGTGCCACAAGTTCAAGAGGGAGATGAATTGCTCATAACTGGCGAAACCACAGGCGCTTACGAGACGATAGCACACGACATGCACGACTCCAAGGGCGAAGCGCAAAAGGTGATAGAGAAGGGGAATTACTTTGCTATAAAGACCGATAAAATAGTCCGTCGAGGCGATCGGATTTTCTTACTTAAAGTAAATGAGGATGCGTGATGCATCCTCATTTTTTTTATCAGTTAGATTTGGTATGGTCGTATACTTAACAATTGTTGGTTATCACTTTGTCTCAATCACTCGCCAAGGACCATCATAGCCCATTTGCGCTTCGAAGAGATGATCTTCTAATTGGTTGACCTCATTGTATATGGCAGGGATAACAATCTTTCCATAACTGTCAATAACACCCTTGCGACCATATACATAGTACTTGAAATAACCTGTTGGGTACTCCTGGTCATGGTCACTAGGTAGGTACATCGGTTGAAAGTCGTAGTCGCTGCAGAACGCGGTGAGTACATTGCCGTATTTGTCAATTCGCTTCATGACACCGTTGTCCACTGCGAACAAGTGTTCGCCATAGCAATAGATGAACTCGTGATGTAAGGGGAGGGTGATAGTCCCATCAATATCCATGACGCCGTATTTACCGTTGTCTTGGAAGATGCGTACGCCACAAGAAGATGGTCCCCAAATGCAATCGTAAATGGTATCTACCACTAGTTCGCCTGTTTGATTGATCAAACCACATTCGTTCTTGGAGTTTGTAACCACACAATATCCATCATGGAAAGCATAGCCAAGACGGGTAATGGCATATTGCGTGGTTGGGAATTGGCATGGGATAACCTCTTCTCCAGCAGTGTTGACGAAGCCAATCAGATTATCGCGGCACACGGCTGCTAGTCCCTCGGAGAAGTTCCATGCATGATTATAACGACCTTTCATTACAATTTCTCCTGTATAGAGATTGATAAAACCACGCTTGCCTTTCATATCGCAAAAGACAGTCAGAGAGTCGCCCTCGCTAACGCCACGCGAGACCCAGCGCATTTTAGGTGATACATAGCGGCGTGTGTTTAGGTTGTAAATACGTACATACTCTTTATCAGGGTAGTGTTTGTCTAGGCGTAGTGAGTCGTTGATGGTCGTTTGATAATACCATCTTTTGTTTTCTGACCGATCTTCAATGCGTACTGATGCGAGGCATGCAAAGAAAATAAACACACCTAATCCGAATAACGCCCATGCAGAGATTAGGATTTTCTTCCAAAGTTTTACTTGATTTGTTTTCATAGTTGTTTAATTTTTATTAATTAGTTTTGTGATTTTTTGGTAGCTAAGACCATGTATGGTCCTTCACCTACATAATATAAGACAGGTAGTAATTCGGTTGGAATCTTTTCGTGCACCATACAGTAATTGCATTCATGTTTAAGATTTGCATATTGCTGCATCAGTTTCTGCGTGATTGGCTTAGAAGCAAAGATATAATTTTCGTAGCAACGATTGTCGCTATAATCATAGGAGTCAAATATTGGATAGCTCTCATAGATCTCTCCAATGTGTATATTCTCCAACGGGATATATTCTTTTGTAGGGAAACAATGTAGTTGAGACCTTACACTAGCTGTCATTTCACAGTGTTGGCGAACATCTTGTAATCCATGAAAGGTGTGATCTAAAATAGTAATATCATCATCTATGTGATACATTTGTATGTCGTAATCAGCAATTGGATTTTCTGTCCAATATCTAATAATCAGCTGAATAAGTCTTACGTCCACGCTATTCTTGGGTACAATAGCGAATATTTCGTCCAATAACGCTTCTATTCCTTTTTGACGGAGAATATCACGCATTACGACATTGTATTGTATCAAGCGATTCAATTCATTGCCTATTCTATTAGACTGATAAAGATACTTTACCGCCTCTTGCCACGAAGAGAAGTAATGTGTTTGGAAATAATTAGAGATGCAGACCAATGGTGGCATCGAGTTGAGTTGAGGTTTCATAAGCGATTTGGTTTTTAGACGTGTTACAATTATAATTGATTCAAGGCATCGCTGCCTATCAACTGTTCTACTAGCATGGTCATACCTACAGTCGCTTTCTCTTTGATATGTTCAAAATTATCCGAGAGGTGTGTATCATATGGATCAAATGCCAGACCTGGATTGATGATATACTTTTGCGCCGAAGGCGGAGCAAAACGTACTAGACTTGCCGCAGGGTAAACAGTCAATGATGTGCCGATAACAATCAGAATATCAGCCTCTCTAACGATAGGAATAGCCTCTTCAAACATCGGAACACTCTCACCAAACCATACCACATATGGACGCACTTGTGAACCATCAGCCGCTTTATCGCCCATACGCAGGGGCATGTCTAATGGCAGCTCTTTGATACAATTAGGATCATCACGGTCGAAGGAAGATGTTACTTTCGTTATCTCGCCATGCAGGTGCAATACATCGGTGCTTCCAGACCGCTCGTGGAGGTTATCAATGTTC
The DNA here is from genome assembly GCA_045630805.1 of Paludibacteraceae bacterium. Classification (GTDB taxonomy): domain Bacteria; phylum Bacteroidota; class Bacteroidia; order Bacteroidales; family Paludibacteraceae; genus Colicola. Next base: position 8,512 of record JAZQTO010000077.1, on the reverse strand, counting down.
TGAGTAATGATAGATACATCGTAGTGCTTCTCCAATTCCGCCAACAAGAGATGGGCTTGATTAGGTTGCACCTCAATGAGGTCACGGCGGCGCATGTTGTAGAAGTCGAGCACCGCAGCGGGGTCTTCTGTCCAACCCTCAATACTCGCCATGCGTTGCCAGTCGTATTGTTGCCACAGACCGCCTTGGTCGCGGAATGTGGGTACCCCACTCTCGGCACTGACACCAGCGCCAGTAAGTACAACAATACGTTTGCGTATGACTGATTTCGCTTCCTTTAATAATGGTTCTAAAGGGTCATTTGTTTTCATAGTCTTTGTGAATCTATGTGTCTGTTATTGGAAACTAATCCACTACTACTGCTTCTGCACCGAACCATTGGTCAAGGGTATCATTGACTTTGTTGGTGATTTCGGCGGTGATTTTGTTAGAGATTTTCTTATATACATACGCGATGACTGCAGCATCGTCTAGTATGCCTAAGAAACCCAACACTTTGCGAGGGAGGAGGTCTGCAGGGATAACGATGTAAGCTATTGCACCATATATCAAAGCTTTTTCCAATGTAGTGGTTTCGCTATCGCGCATAACGTGGTAGAAGGTAAGGATAGGTTTAGTGGCAACGCGACCCGCTCGGAGGGCATAGGTTTTGATTTTATCCCAAAGCTGAGTGAACTTGGATTTCCAATCTGTATTTTTCAACTGCTCAAGCAGTCCATCTACTGGTTTGCCCATCATCAGATAGACAAGAACCAAAATACAAAGCGTAATAATCATAATGTATAGGGATTAGGCGTATGCCATTGCTTTGTTATTACTCAGTGTAGGAGCGGTAGTTGATAGATTGCCAATTGCAGATAACAATTCAGGAAGGTGATTGTCCATAGTGGTAATACTGTTACCTATAGCAACAAGCACAATGGTCTTATTGATAGCTCCGTCATCTACCGGACAACTCACGCGGAATGATATTTCACCATCTTCGGGATCCATCACATAGTGACCTAAGATCAACGAATGATTGAGTTTGTTGAGCAGACTGGTCATTAAGAAGCGTTTGTCTTCAGGCACCATAATGGGGAAATTAGTGATAGTCAGTAAGAGTTCTTGCTCCTCCAATGGTACTAATCGCTGACGATAGGTCGTTAGTTCAGTTGATAAGCGATAGTTAAACACCTCGTTTTCTTGGTCGTAGTCAAAATGGATGTCCATTTCCTCCAGTGCACGTAGCACGGCATTATAAATCTTTTTCATAGCGTTTGTAAAATTTGATTGTTTGTAAGTATAGAGTGTTGGTTTAGGTATAATCTATCAATTTGGAGATAAAATTTAATAAAAACATTTTACATTTGCGTATCCAGATATTTTCTTCTCCAAGCCCTTTTCTCGGGGGTATCGTTAGTGTCGTCATCGACGGCAATGGGAACATCATTGGCTAAGTCAAGTGCAAGTGCCTCAATCAGCCATCTCAGTTCTAGATCCTGCTTATAGTAATGAGGTATGGCATCGTATCCATGGAGTGCTCCCATGATATTTCCTGTGATAGCTCCTGTGGAATCACTATCTCCAGAGTGATTGACAGCTGCAATGATGGCCTTTTCAAAATCATCATAATACTTCATTGAGCAGTATAATGCAATCGCTAAGGCTTCGTCTGCGGTCCAACCTTCACCTAATTGCATAATAGCCTCTTGGTCGTTGTCTGCGGAAGCGGCCAAGTCTTTCGCTTTGTTGATTAATTGCTGTAGTTCGTATAACTCATATGGATGATCTGGGTAAATCTTCTCAATGTTTATCAAGCAGGAGTCAACAATGCTATACAATTGAAGAGGATATATGTACGCATAAGGTATTAGGTTCTCAATCAATAGATACAAAAACGCAGCAGGGATATATCCGAGAGGGTTTTTGTGCGTCAAGGCAGCAATATCGCCAGCCTCTTTGGCATAAGAAAGACTATCTGATAGAGAGTAATATGTATCCGTAGGATTGCATGCGTGTAAAGCTATAGGGGCTACCCGCATAATGCCCCCGCAGCCTTTGCTGTCATTGACTACTGATTGGTCTTGTTGCAGGCTTCGTAGAGCAGACATACACGTAAGTCCAGGTGCTCTTCTAGCATAAAGTTCCTTGGTATTGCAGATCCAGAAACGATGTTTCTGATTATGGGAATAGTGTTCTGTTTGTGTTTGAAACCATGCGATATAGGCTTCGCAGATTGTTTCCGTCTTTTTAGCCGGCAGACCTATTGCATTGAATGACTGATAGCATAAAATGCCATTAGCGGTGTATAGGCTCATTTGAGTGTCGTCGGATATTTCTGCTACCCCATTAGCATTCAGATGATAGCGTGTGATTCCAGATGGACCATACTTATGAATGATTTGTGAATAACTCATAAACTCCACAGGATACCCAAGGGCATCACCGATGGCTCCTCCAATCATTGAGCCGAGGACTTTGTTTTTGTATGCTGTAATATTCATAGTTATGTTGTTTATTGGTGTTAAAAGGTAGTTAGGATTGTCATTTACGACGTAATATGACTTGCCAAAAGACTTCGCGATGGCGACCAAGTGCTCCAACTTTAAGAAATATAGGAAGTTCATCCAATGTTCCCATATCTACATCATAGCCTAAAGAGACTTTGAACTCGTCTTGCTGTTCCGAGAAATAACATTTGGTTCGAGGTGTTATACACATTGCCTTATCATTGCGATACATAAGACCAAAGTTGAGCGGTTCGTCGCATCCTTGTTTTATGCGGAAGATGGCATTCACCTCCACGAATGGCATAGCACTGTCCACCTCAATTACCTCGTTATTGTCTATCGTTTGTTCTGGTTGCATATCAATTGAGGCTGATATTGATAGTAGTTCTACATGTTCAGTGATGTCAATCTTCTTTAGTTCGTCAAGGTTAATTGCCCAATATATTTCCTCTAACAACTCTGCAGAGTCAAAGTTGTGTCTAGCGTAATGCAACGCTTCTAATCGGCGATACTTATGGTAGTTTTGATCACTTAGCCACTCAACTAACATAAACTCTTCAAACTCGCGCAGGAGGTCTTGTGCAAAAGGAGTTTCAATTGCAGGAGACTGTGTGGTCATTTCCTGCAATTGCTTGAGCGTAGTGTACGCAGTATTTCCTAAAATGATGGTATCCATGATGGAACGTTAAGATTGTTTCTTGCTATTCTCTTGGCACTTTCTCTCGTACCATTTTTTTGTTTCTTGGCATCCTCTAATGATAAGATAGCCCAATACAGAAGTGGAAATTAACATAATAGTAAGTTGTAAAAATTGGTTAAAGATTTGGTTATCTCATCTACTGGCATTTTGGATAATGCCAGTAGATTTCTTGATATAGAGATGGCATTGCCATTTCAATTTCCGCCTAGCCATTTTCCAAGTTCTTGGCAAGCGCGATACAGAAGGTATTTCCATGCACTAGTCATAGTTGTAATGTATTTAGAGGTTAATACTAATGTTTGTACAGTTCTCTTTCTGCTATTGCGAGGGCTTTCTCATCGAGTTTGGATTGCTGAACCATGCCCCATACTTGCGCGATGACCACTGGTGCAAATACGAACATTGTGATTAGTGTAGGTACCAGTTGTTGTTTGACAACGCTCACACCAGCCTCAAAGGCGATGTTCCCCGCCTTATCAGGTTTCATGGTTACCTCTAATGCCGTTCGCGCCCCGACGGCGGCTTTAAGAAGACCACCTTTAGAGATGAAGATTCGTTGTCCAGAGGTTGGTTCCTCAATACGTACTTCATAACCTTCGCTTGCAAAAGCTTGACGAATTTGTTCCGCCACTTGCGGAATCTTGGCTGTATCACCGTACAGCGTCTTTTTAGTTGAAAATGCTCCCATAGTTGTATAGTTTTTATTGTTTGTTTATTACTATAGAGTATGGGAGGTGAAGAAATCTATCAATTAGCGTAAAAATGTGCCCATTCTTCTAAAAAACCATCTTTAGAAAGATGAAAAAAAGCAAAAAAGCATCTTTCTAAAGACGAAATGTTTGCAGATTTCAATTATTTTTTGTACTTTTGCGGCGAATTTTAATTATTTCTACTATGGAGCAGTTATATATTCTTTCGAATCGTCTTGTGGAAAATGTCAGCATGACATACCAAAGGTACCTTAATCGCGTTATAGATTGGAGTGAACATCTTATAGGTATTCGCGGCTCACGAGGCGTAGGTAAAACGACATTAATTCTCCAGCATATACAAGCTAACGGTTGGATAGCACAAGAGGCATTATATGTTTCGTTGGATCATATATGGTTCACTACACATTCTTTGCTTCAATTAACGGAATACCACTACTTGCATGGTGGAAAATATCTGTTTCTGGATGAAATTCATCGTTATCCTAATTGGATACAAGAATTGAAAAACATATCAGACTATTATCCACAAATGTTTGTAGTGTTCACAGGCAGTTCATTGCTGCGTATGGATAACACCATTGCCGATTTGTCTCGACGTTGTATCAGTTATACCATGCAAGGATTATCATTCCGTGAATACTTGATGTTTGAAGGAGTTGTACAATGGGACACAATCTCATTAGAAGAAATTCTTAAATCGCACGCTTCTATTGCCACAAAATTAACGAAAGATGTGCATGTATTACCATATTTTGAACAATATCTCCAAAAGGGATATTATCCATTTTATTGGGTAAATCAATCTACATACCTCGCACGGTTGCATCAGGTTATATCTACTATTATTGAGGTGGACATTCCACAAGCAGAATCCATAGAGTATGCTACAACTTATAAAGCCAAACAATTATTGAGTACTTTCGCCAGTTTGGTTCCATATACGCTCAATATATCCGACTTATGCAAAACAATTGGTATCACGCGCAACCAATTGCTACGTCTATTAGACATGCTTGAACGCTCCGCTCTGCTTCGAAAACTATATCCAGACCAAGGAAATATTCAATCATTAGCTAAACCTGAAAAGATATTGTTCGAAAACACCAACTTGATTTATGCATTATCAAACGAAATTGAAGTAGGCACGGTTCGTGAAACATTCTTTTGCAATCAATTATCTTTGCACCACGAATTAACGATGCCGCAGAGGGGAGATGTTTTAGTTGATGGAAAATATCTCTTTGAAATAGGCGGGCATAACAAGAATTACAAACAAATCAGTGGTATATCTGATAGTTGGATCGTTGCTGATGATATAGAATCAGGCATAGGGCATAAAATACCCCTTTGGCTATTTGGAATGCTATATTGATGGGGTAGAGTGGTTATTGTGTATTCATGTCGCTTTGCTTAGTGCCACGACTGTGTAGCGGAGGTTGGTTTTGCTTTTCTTGCGAGTTGAGATTTGGGCAATTTGTTATAGCTCCGTACTCAACAACAAATGCATTGCTCCAGTGTAATCTAGTGCATAAATCTCAAAATAAAGTTCTTCACCAGTTGCAGGAAATGCTAAAATATGTTCATCTGCTGAATTCGAGACTTCGTACAAGTACATTCCACGCTTCAGAATAGAGGAGTGTTCTTTGCTCACCAAGGTTAATCCTTTGCCAAGGTCAGATTGTATTTTATTGCAATTGGGATAACCATGATGCATCTGAAAATATGACATTTCGTCACTTAACACAAATCCCTCGTGAGATACAAGCAGCGATTTTACATCGCTATGTAAGTTTAGCCTGAAGCAGGCAATAGTATGCTCTGGACCGAAGTATCCTAATTTTTGCACTATTGATGATTGTAAGTCTTTCATACTTGATTCTTTGTTTTTTTTGAGGATTCTATACGATAGCACACATAGACCAATGATGTAGATGTAGACGTATTATGTCTGTGCGGATTTACTCTTGTGGCAATAAATACTGCAAAACGCTATCCCAATCTGGATATTGCGCAGATCCGAATTGTATCCATTCGCCTTCAAATATATCAGAACCATGTTTTGCTCTGTCATCAATGAGGATGTCGCCCTTGCAGAAATTTTTGTGGTGCGTAAGTATAATTCGTTTGTGGAACACATCGTCTAAGTACTTGGTTACCCATATCACTTTGTCGCTCCATGCAGATGGATTTTTCCATGGAGCACAAGATAGAATATAGCAGTCGTAATGCTTCGCCAATTCATGCACTGCCTCAATCGCTCCAGGTATAGGCAGCATACAGCCAAACAAGCCAGGAATCTCATCTTCTTTGCCAGCGTAGGCTTGCAGTGTCTCTTCGCTCTGTTGTGCCAATCCAGATTTAAAATCCACCAGCACACCATCCATGTCAAAATATAGTCGTTTTTTAGTCATAAGTATGATAATACAATAGGATTAATTATCGTTTTTTCTCCTTTTAGCGTAGCAATCTATCATCTATATCTCCACGTCGCCATCGGTGCAATGAACTACTTTGGCAGGGATGCCACTATTCCAATCTTTACCTAACTCGTTTTCTTTCCATTGCGCTATAGTACCATTGTAGGAAATCGTTTTAAGGGAGGAGCAATCTTTGAAAGCGTTCCATTTAATACTCGTCACACTATTGGGGATGACGATGGATGTAAGGGAAATACACTCATGGAAAGCCCACTTTTCAATCCTCCAGACGTTATTGTGGATAACGATGGAGGTAAGGGAAGAGCAACTACAGAAAGTACACTCTCCAATACTCTTCACACCATCAGGGCTAACAATGGAAGTAAGCGAGGAGCAACCACAAAAAGCATACTCTTCAATACTCTTCACGCTATCTGGGATAACCACGGAGGTAAGAGAAGAGCAATCTTTAAAAGCACCTTTTCCAATACTTGTCACTCCATCGGGAATAACAATGGAAATAAGAGAAGAGCACTCCCAGAAAGCACACTCTCCAATACTCTTTACGCTATCTGGGATAACAATGGAAGTAAGCGAGGAGCAACCACTGAAAGCATATTCTTCAATCTTCGTGATGCTATCGGGGATAACAACAGAGGTGAGAGAAGAGCAGTTAACGAAAGCACGCTCTCCAATACTCTTCACGCTATCTGGGATAACAATGGAGGTCAGGGAAGAGCAACAACGGAAAGCATGCTCTCCTATACTCTTCACACTATCCGGAATAAGGGTGTTCTTGCAACCGCAAAGCAGCGTATTCGTTGTTGTTTTGATAATTGCATTGCCATTCTCTCGACTATCATACACAGTATTACCTTCTGCTACTACAATGGATACAAGAGAAGAGCAACCCTCAAAAGTACACCTTCCAATACTCGTCACACTATCGGGAACAATAATGGAGGTAAGAGAAGAGCAACCTTCGAAAGCACCATCTCCAATACTTGTCACACTATCGGGAATAACAATGGAGGTAAGGGAAGAGCAACTACGGAAAGCACCTTTTCCAATACTTGTCACTCCATCGGGAATAACAATAGAAGTAAGGGAGGAGCAACCTTTGAAAGCCCAACATCCAATACTCGTCACTCCATCGGGTATAACAATGGAAGTAAGGGAAGAGCAACCTTCGAAAGCACCATCTCCAATACTCGTCACACTATCGGGAATAACAATGGAGGTAAGAGAAGAGCAACCACGGAAAGCATGCTCTTTAATCTCCGTGATGCTATCGGGGATAACAATAGAGGTGAGGGAAGAGCAACCTTCGAAATTTCCAGGTCCAATACCTTTCACACCATCGGGAATAACAATAGAAGTGAGGGAGGAGCAATCTTTGAAAGCGTCGTTCCAAATCTTTGTCACTCCATCGGGAATAACAATGGAAGTAAGGGAGGAGCAACCTTTGAAAGCCTTCGGTAGAATATCTGTGACGCTATTTGGAATAACTATTGAGGTAAGGGAGGAGCAACCAAGGAATGCTCCCCAAATCTTTGTCACACCATCAGGAATAACGGTATTCTGGCAACCGCAAATCAGCGCATTTGACTCTGTTCTTATAATCGCGTTGCAATTCTCTCGACTATCATACACGGTATTACCTTCTGCTACTACAATAGAGGTAAGGGAGGAGCAACCTTCGAAAGTCCCAAATAATCCAAAACCCCCAATACTCGTAACGCCAGCTGGGATAACGATGGATGTAAGGGAACTGCAATTAGCGAACATACCCTGTCCAATAGTCGTGACACCATCAGGGATAACAATGGAGGTAAGGGAGGAGCAACCATGGAAAGCCCCACATCCAATACTCGTCACACCATCGGGTATAACAATAGAAGTAAGGGAGGAGCAACCATCGAAAGCAAACTCTCCAATACCCGTCACGCTATCTGGGATAACAATAGATGTAAGAGAAGAGCAACCCTCAAAAGCCTCCAGACCAATACTCGTCACTCCATCTGGAATAACAATAGATGTAAGAGAGGAGCAACCACTGAAAGCCTTAAATAGAATACGTGTGACGCTATTTGGAATAACTATGGAGGTAAGAGAAGAGCAACCACGGAATGCTCCCGCAATCGTTGTCACACCATCAGGAATAACGGTATTCTGGCAACCAAAAATCAG
>JAZQTO010000076.1:0-45628 GCA_045630805.1 Paludibacteraceae bacterium | reverse complement strand
CCGTATAATAAAAAATCGTATTACACGTTTTCAGTTTCCCAATTGAGCATTACTGCTCTCTTGTACTACATTATTGCTTCAATCTCTCAAAGATCACTGTGATTTTGCGCATCATTTTTCGTTTAGCGCGAAATCGGCTGCAAAGGTACTGCTTTTTTTTGGACTGACCAAATTTTTAAGCAACTTTTTTCAATTTTCTTTGCATTTTCTTCGTAAGTGGCTGATTCTCAGCATTACATTTTTTCATCCTTTTCGCTCTATTTTTCTGCTCACTTGCAGTAGGCGCGAAAACGGCTGCAAAGGTACTGCTTTTTTACGAACTGACCAAATTTTAAAGAAACTTTTTTCGTTTTTTCAGTCATTTTCTTCGTAAGTTACTGATTTTCAGCATTACGTTTCATTACTTATTTCGCTTAATCTAATCACTCACTTGCGTTAGGCGCGAAATCGGGTGCAAAATTACTGCTTTTTGCCGAATTGAGCAAATTTATTGAGACAAATTTAGTCAATTTGGCAATTTTGTCAAGTTTACTTAGCAAAGCCACTCTCTATATAATATATTTAGGGAACTATATACGAGTTGACACTGATTTTATATTAAAAGACAATTTTCGTCAATTCAGACATCAATTATTGTCAATTCAAGGAAGATTTTGTTTTTGCTCTAATGAAATGCAGCTATGCCGCATTTGGAGAGCAAAACAAAACTGATAATGACAGCAAGTGTCAATAGATATATAAATCCCTATATTAATATAATAAGGTTCGCGCGCGTGCGCGTATATGTTCTAATCGCTGAAGTTATTTGAACCAATAAAATTTCTCATGTGTTTTTCTTCTTGGAGCGAATCTTTTTGGTGTTTCTATTGGCGTTTCTGGCTCGTATCCCACCCAATAACCTTCTACCATCATAACGCCATCTGCTTTAATAAAAGAATCACTGCCTTCTGATAGTAGTAAACCTGCATACATAAATTTGTTTTGAGTGATATCAGCAGCTTCACATTCCTCATAAACACTGAGAAATGGTTGGTTGAGTTGCTCAACAAATTCTTTTCGAAATTCATATCCGAAATCAGCCATTTCTTCGTTGTACTCTTCTTGTGTCATCCAGCCTGCTTGTAGAGCAAATTGGTAGAACTCATCATCATTGGAATAGTAAAGGTTGGCTGAATTAGTATCAATTTCACCATACCACATATATCCTCGTACTAATTCTTCGGGTTCTTCTGTAGATGATTTAAAGGAATAATTCGTTGAGTAATAACGATATAGATTATTGCTCAATGTTTTGTAGTCTTTCACTGGGTCATTAGGAAGAACGTAACATGCATTTAACACAATTCGTATCTCTTCGTAGTACTTAGAGTAGTCAACTACTAAGATACAAGCGTTGTCTTCTTGCAGATTGATTTTAGATGTCACATCATCTTCGAACCACGTGCTATCGATTTGAATACCATTGGCGTATACATAAGTACCATTGAAGTCATCTTCTTTGGCTCTGCTCCATTCGTAGCATTTTGTAAATCCTTTTCTGGAGATAATATCCTCTATTGCTTCAATGCTCTTTCCATTGATCTCATCTCCTAATTCTGCTAAGTTAATCAATACATTTTTCTTTCCTAAAGTGGTTGTTTCGCAACTTACTAGGCTTATCATCATGGCGCAAAGAGCCATGGAGGTAAAAAAGATTTTTGTTTTCATGATCGTATATGTTTATTATTGATGTATATTACAAATCTTTGACGAGGTTAGTCCATTTCTCATTATCCAATTATCCATTATTCGCCTTCAACTTGTTATGATGGCAGAGCATCAATGCGCCATCTTCGCGGCGGAGGTGCATTCCCCCACCCTCGCAATAGCGGAAGAGTTTGCAGTTGTTGCATGGCTCTAGTTTCTTCATCCACTTGCGATTGCGATATGGCTCAAAGCCGTTCTCCCATAGCTCCCAGAAGTCATTCTTGTAAATATTGCCTTGATAGTACTTACCACGAACACTGGTGCAAGCCGAAATGCTACCGTCAATCAATATGGAAGCGACACTCACGCCCGCAGCACAATGGAACAAGTGGTCGCGCACTTCTAATTCATAATCAGGCATAAAGCCCTCGCAGGAATAGGAGATATGCAAACCTTGTTTGCGTTTTTCACGGATATAGTCTAACACTTGGCGATGCTGTTCGGGAGTCAGAATGAGTTCAGGATTCTCTGCCGCACGCCCCATAGGGTCGATGGTGATAAGTCGCCAGTTTCGCACACCAATAGACCAGAGGTATTGCTGCATCTCATCTAGTTGATGGATGCTGCGTTGGTTGACGCAAGTAACGACGTCCCAGATAAGAGTTGAGAGTTGAGAGTTGAGAGTTGAGGGAAGTTGAGAGTTGTATGCTGCAGCTAGTTTGATGGCGCGGGTAGCGCCCTCAAAGGCAAGGGGGTGTTGGCGAAGCCAGTTGTGATCGACTTCTAAGCCATCAAAGCTAATGGCAATAGAGCGCAAACCCGCAGCCATAAGCTCCTTAAAGCGTTTTTCAGTCAATGCCAGTCCGTTGGTGACCATGCCCCAAGGATAACCTCGTTGCTTGAGCGCTGCGCCCACTTGAGCGAGGTCTTTGCGCATCAGCGGCTCGCCACCCGATATGATAATCAGTACCTTATGTGGATTAACATGAGGTGTGACGGATTGATCAATCACACGGAGAAAATCCTCAGCGGGCATATCGGGTGTGACCTCGCTGCTGCTGCAATCACTACCACAATGCAGGCAGTGCACATTGCAGCGGAGCGTGGACTCCCAAAAGAGCTGTTGTAGCGGGTGCAACTGCTGTAGGTTCTTGCGGCGCAGCCGCTCCAGCTCGAATATAATGCGTTTGCGGAGGTTCATGAGGTAGATTATTTAACAATTAACTGACTCTAAAATTGAATGCCACAATCGTATTCATAGAGTATATTAGCATCAAGTTCCTCAACATATACTCTATCATTTTCAAAGGTCACAGCATAGTGCTCGCGAACCAATCCTTCAAACTCAGACCAATAACATGCACTTATGAGAAATTTATCTCCCTCTTGGGTGATCTGAGGTGCAACTTGATGCTTACCAGCAATAAAATGTTCACGCAAAATGTCGTAACTTTTCGAAGATTGCGAATAGATATAGTCACGATATGAGTAATTAGCATGCCATTGAAGAGGTAAATAATGCCACATCTGAGACAAAAGATATGCTTGCCATGCCCCCATCTGCGAGTTCTCTACCTGCAAATAGTTCCAAAAATCATCTTCGAAATTAGTTGAGAGCCATTCACCTTGCTCATTATAAATCACAATAGGACTGGTATCTGCGAACATATCAAAAGTGTCCTTATCATAGTAGGGAACAATCTTCATTGAATAATTGTCCTTCACTACAATTTTGTCCAGCAGAGTTAGTACGTCGTTGTAGTTCTCGCCTTCTACCAATTGGGCAATTTGAATAGCCAATTCTATTTCATCTTCATATGGTTCAGTAGTTTTCGTAGAGTATTCTTCTTGTATGGTTATTTGTTGTATATCCTTTTTAGGAATATCGAACACAGCATATGGAAATACATATCCGATCTCGCAGTTAATGGATATCCTATTTATAGTCGTCAGAAAGGTCGCTTCTCCATCGGCTTTCATGTACAATTCTGCCTTTGAAAAGGTATTACCAGACGAGCCTGTAGGAACAACACCATATACGATGCAATGTTTCGAGAAGTCAATGCTCTTAAGATCTCCTATACGCACTTCAGGAGCAACCAAATCATATAACTCATCCCTAGAACCAATAATATTTACTGTATTTTCCCAAATTTGAGGGGTTGTTACATATTTATGATATAAGAAACGATTCGCCTCCGTAAATATCGCATCTAGTTCTAACTGCTCCATATCAGTCAAAGGGACTTTGTCTATAAAGCCTACCTTGGGATTTGTACCCGAATTAGGATCTTCACATCCCATCATCACGGCGCACAATGCCACGCAAATAAAAATGAATCTCAATTTCATAATCATGTATATTTAAGAGGTTAATATTAAAAATGATATGCTAAACCTATGCCATTGCCAGAGGGTTGTATGCTCCAATAGTTTTGGGCTGTTTGTGGCTCTGGCAGCGAAATATTATAGGCATCAATGCTTTGTTGCATGCGTTTTTTACCGACACAGACTAATGGGATACCTGCAATATTGCAAGCAAGTCCAGCAGCTGCTATTGGTACACTAATCAACATTATTACCATACCAGGTCCCATTGTAGGTTGCTCTGGATCTGGCTCCAAGGCGCATAACCCAACCGTTAATCCTATCGCGAAAGCATCTAAAGTTAAGCCCGTACCGAGTAAGCTCCAACCTGCGTTGTACATACGCAAGCCACTGCGATATTGGCGGTAGATGTCCTCTTGAGCATTTAGTTGGAGGAATGCTTGGCAGTCCCTTTTGCTGATATGGTTGCCTTCGCAATAGATCTTGTGCTTTTCGTAAGACAAAGCGGTAGTGGAAGGATAAGGCAATTGTACCTCTTGTGCTAGAGTGCTAGTAGTAGCAAAAATTAGCAGTAAGCTAAATAATACGATTCGTTTCATGGTTGTAGTATTTAATGGGTTTGCAAAGTTAGTATATTTTTTTGAATTATGCAATAATTAGCAGGAATTTAGAAAGAATATTGTTGGTTTTTTCTCGGTACTCCTATAGGTATCTAACGTATATCTATCGTGTATCTAACGTATATCTATCGTGTATCTAACGTGTATCTATCGTATATATACCATAGTTGACACTGAAGAGTAAGGTTATTAGAAACGATAGCCTACGGCTACAGAAAGTAGGCGGGAGCCATAAATAGGTCCATATGTAACTTCTGGCCAAAAAAGAGGGAATGTACACAGACCTCCTAATTCTGCTTCAGCAAACCAATGTTCGTTACCCACATTTACTCCAAATAAAGTAACACTAAGTGCAACTCCCTGAGTATCATGCTCTACCCCCATTCCCCATTCTATTGGTATTGCAGAAGTACACTTTGAAAAAGTATATCCCACACCTAGTGAGGAATAGAGTTCAACTATTCGCTGACGGTAGTAGGAGAAACGTACTGTAGGCATCAGAGAAAAATGAATCAACTGATTTTCTGCACAATTATCTACTGTGGTTCTATAGCCATTCACCATATGAAAACGGTCAGTAGAAGCGATTATATCAGCTTCAACTCCTATTCCAACAAGAGGGGTCACTTGAAAACGATACCCCAAGAAAAAATGACCGACAGAACTTATTTTGTGAGAATCATCCAATGCCATACGGTAGTTCATCAGATATTCATGTGCTTGGGGGGCAGGCATGCCTTGTACACGATCAAGATAGCTTTCATTCTCAGGAGGAACTAGATTAGCAGAAGTCAAACGCTCATTCATTTCGGACAAAAATGCATCTCCCCAACCTAGACGAATCGCATGACGACCGTGTGTATAGTCGGTTGATTGCGCAGCTAAAGGCAGTTTCACGAGAAAAAGAGCGAAAAATATATATGCTTGGATTCTATTCATTGCAGGAGGGGAAATTAGGTTGAACGTAATATGTTGCTAAAGAAAAATCATCTAAGAGTTTCATTGGTCTTGCTGTCACAATAACAGTATCACCTACCGCATAGTTTTCGAGTAGTGGGTGGTCTAAACGATAAAAGTATTTAATATCACTATCAATAATAAAGTAATCATTATGTATCGCACGCATAACACAATATAACTCGCCCATGAAATAATCTAACTGTAAGACACCTCTAAAAGTAAATGTCCCAGGTATATAAGGCAGCTCATACATCGGGTTGCTCGGTGGAGTAATTGTATCCTTTAGGACACGGTCGCGCTCTTCCTGGTTTTGTGAAGAGCTAGTAGCATTATTACCTATCTCACTTACATAGTCCTCTGGTGACAAGGGAAAGGGAGGAGAAGCAAAAGGCTGATCCACTGGCGCGCATGCAACAAAAATGCAGACTACACTCATGAACCATAAAAAGAACAAAAATATTCTAACCAATAGATTTTGTGACATTATTTTCATATGCAAATTATGTTTAGAAATCTGCTACAAAGGTACTGCTTTTTTCTGAAATGACCAAAAAATAAACTGATGCAGCATAGCACACATTGGTTTTATATATAATTGATTTTTAGCGAATTATAATTTAAAGAAAAATAAAAACTGATGCAGGCACAAAAAATCACTTGCAAGAGTGGAAAAAATGTTGTAATTTTGTGGCGGAATAGCGAATAAGAAACTAGGAACCAAGAATCAAGACAAATTTGTTATGAAGATAAAAGTGATAATCATACTAGCGTTGGTGTTGTGTTGCTCCTGCTCGGAACATACAATTATCGAAAACGACAAGTTGCAAGAAGTTATATCACAAGTGTGGCTAGATGTAGATTTGGCGCAAAAGACATTTGGTGAGGTAGAGACCAATAATCTAAACGAGTATGAAGAACAGCGCTATCGCTTGGCAGAAGCACATCTGATGCTCAAACGAGAGTTGAGATTGCCTATTAGTAGTAATCTTGACGCTATGGCAAACTACTTTGCTAATTGTAAGGACGAAGCAAGTGCTTCGGAAGCCTATTATATACAAGGTGCATACCTCAATTATATAGGAGAGAACACCCAAGCGATGCAATACCTCAAAAAATCAGAGAGTTACCCCGCAACAGCCATCATCAGAGGTATGACCTACTACAAGATGGGACGCATCAGCGAAAGCGAACAACTGTATGACATCGCCTTGGAGAATTACCAAAAAGCACTACCCTATTTGGAAGAAGCAGGATTGCCCTTATACTTGGCTTCAGTATATCGTGAACTAGGACGAAACACGCACGAAGAGAGCAGGAATCAGTACTTTGATAAGGCACTAGAAGCTGCTCGGTTTATGGGAGATACAATTCTGCAGATGGATATTCGCTATGCTCAATTATCTGCAAACCAAGACAATTCGCCCGAACTGGCAAGCATATGTCAGTATATGTGCCACACGGCAGGGCAGAAACGCTACGCATATGATCTGGTAAAATACTACATCCGTACCAACAAAGCAGATTCAGCACGCATTTACCTTGATATTTTAGCGGCAGACACCACCGCACAGATATGGAGCGAGCAGCAATACACACTTTGGCATAGCCAATATCTGCATCTGAAAGGAAAATATGAAGATGCATATGAATCTTTGTACGAACTATATGACACCTATTACAGAGAATCCGAGGAAAAAGGTAGAGCAAGTGCATTTGTAGCTGCGCAACACTATGATAATGAGGTTGAAAAAGCAAAGAACTTGCAGTTGCTGTTGGATAGGCAACGACTCTATATCATATTGGGATCCGTATTGGTTAGTGTGCTTTGTCTTGTGATACTAGCGATACTATTCATATCTCATCAACGCGCAAAGCATTTGGTAGAAAAGACTAAGAACGAAGAGGAGATAGCTAATCTGCAAAACGAATTGAAGATTCGTCGCGAGTCATTAAAACGCATTATCAATCAACGTATTGAGTTGAGCAAGAATTTGCAAGAAGCAATACTTAGTCGTAAAAAGGAAGAGAGTATACCACAATGGGCAAAAGACTATATTGATCAAAATATTTTCTCCACAGAAGAACAATGGCATGGTTTCTTAGAAGAGTTTGAGGGCGCATATGGCAATATACTGACAAGATTACAGAGCACTTACCCTCGGTTGACATCCACAGACCTGCAAGTGATAGCCCTGTATATATTAGGTATAGACAACTCAGATATCTGCCTACTGATGGGCACTACCCAACGTACTATTTGGAGTCGAAGAATGCGCATCAAATCGCGCATAGGATTGGGCGAGAAAGAGTCACTAAATAAATGGTTGGAAGAGGAAGTAAAGAAAGCATAAGGCTTCGCAAAGGTATAGTAAGGGTATACTAAGGGTAAACAAATTACAGAAATAAAAAACGACCTCGTGTGAGGTCGTTTTTGTATATTTATGCCATCGTCTATTACTTAGCGTATGATACAGCACGAGTCTCGCGGATGACTGTGATACGAATTTGACCTGGGTAAGTCATCTCGTCTTGAATACGCTTAGCAATGTCGAATGAAAGCAACTCTGTCTCCTTGTCACTAAGTTTGTCCGCACCAACGATAACACGAAGTTCGCGACCAGCTTGGAGTGCATATGTCTTGGTAACACCTGGATAAGACATTGCGATGTTCTCGAGGTCGTTAAGTCGTTTGACATATGCCTCAACAATCTCGCGACGAGCACCTGGGCGCGCACCAGAGATAGCATCACAAGCAAGAACGATAGGAGCAATAATAGACTCCATCTCGCACTCCTCGTGGTGAGCACCTACCGCATTACAGATATCAGGTTTCTCGCCGTACTTCTCACAAAGTTTCATACCTAATTGTGCGTGTGGCATCTCCATGTCTTCGTCGCTTACTTTACCGATATCATGGAGCAAACCTGCACGGCGTGCTTTCTTGACATTGAGTCCCAATTCAGCAGCCATAGCCGCACAAAGGTTAGCTGTTTCGCGTGCGTGCATAAGAAGGTTTTGACCATAACTCGAACGATACTTCATCTTACCCACAAGACGAATGAGTTCAGGATGCAAGCCGTGGATACCAAGATCAATGGTTGTTCGTTTACCCGTTTCGATAATCTCCTCTTCCACTTGCTTGGTCACTTTTGCCACAACCTCCTCAATACGTGCGGGGTGAATACGACCATCTTGTACGAGTTGGTGTAGAGAAAGACGTGCAATCTCACGGCGAACGGGGTCAAAAGCGGAGAGTGTGATAGCTTCAGGAGTATCATCTACCACTATTTCCACACCAGTAGCAGCCTCAAGTGCACGAATATTACGTCCCTCACGACCGATAATGCGACCTTTAACCTCGTCATTATCAATATGGAATATAGTCACGGCATTTTCTACCGTTGTTTCAGAAGCAATACGTTGAATGGATTGAATAATAATCTTCTTGGCTTCCTTGTTAGCAGTAAGTCGGGCTTCATCCATGGTGTCATTAATGTACGCCATTGCAGCGGTCTTCGCCTCGTCTTTGAGTGCATCCACGAGTTGTTTCTTTGCCTCTTCAGCAGAAAGACCAGAGATTTGCTCTAGTTGTTGCTCTGCCTTTTGTTGAAGACGCTCAATTTCTTGGGTCTTATGCTCAATTGCTTTTTGTTGATTCTCAAGGTTTTGGCGTTGAGTATTCAATTCATTTTGAGCGCGTTGAACCTCACCTTGTTTTTGGTTGAGTTGTTGCTCACGTTGTTGTTGACGTTGCTCTTGTTGATGGAGTTTTTGCTCCGCTTGGCGAACTTGATTCTCGTGTTCAAGTTTGAGAGCAATGAATTTCTCCTTCGCTTCAATGATTTTGTTTTTCTTGATTACTTCGGCTTCTTCTTCCGCCTTGCGGAGAATACCCTTGCTATTAAATCGGAATATAAGGTAGCAAATCAATGCTCCGAGTAGCAGGAAACCTAATGCTATTAACAGATTTGTTATAGTCATAATTGTTTGTTATTTAAGTTGTTGTAAAATTATTTTATTTAGTTCTTGTACTTTTTCATCTATAGGTTGCAAGCGTTGTGCATGCGATTCTGCACACAAATTGACTGCCATATCTAAAGCCACATACACCCAAAGTTGTTCCGCAGAACTTGTTTGCATTTTCCTTTGATAGTGTCGATATTTTTCGTTCAATATTTTAGCCGCATCTCTATACAAATGCTCCTGATGGGCTGGCACATTGATCGAAATATGATGCGAATCCAATTGCAGGGTAATATGTTGCTTACGCTGTTCGGTCATTGTGTTAACGCTTCAATGGCTTTGTCTATTTGCAAAATGATATTTGTAATTTTTTGCTTCGCTTTCGCCCGATCTTCCGCCGTAGCATCAGACGCTAAAAGCATTGTGTGGGCAGTATGCAACTTATTGTAGTCTCGTTTAAGTTGCTGAATATCTGCATGTGTTTGAATAATTTCGTCGCGCTGACGCTGATTTTCCTCTTGGAGTGCTTTCACTTGCAATTGCAACTCTTGGTATTGACTCAAAAGTTGAATGATGTTTTGTTCTAATTGCTCTAGCGACTGCACGGGGATAATGGAGAATTAAGAATTGTAATTATCCGTAACTAGTTAGAAGCTATAACCAACGCCTATACCGAGGATACCTTTGAACTGTACGCGCTCAGTCGCATGTAAACCCTCTTTATCAGCAATCTTCACACCATTGTAGTATTTGAGCGAAGTAGAGAGAGTCACATTGAGGCATTTGAGGAATTGATAAGAGATGGAAGTATCCCAATCCACATCAAAGTTACCAAAACGGCGGTTATTGTCGCGGTATCCGATAAATAAACCATTAGCATCCTTCATCTCAGTCTTGTCCCACGCATATGGAGTAAAGAGACCGAGGGTAGTGATAATCTTGAGATCTTTATACGTATAGTTGATACCACCCTTGAAGCTAAGACCCAACTCAGCTTTGGCGTTCTTGTATATCTTGTCATATGTGCCATCCGCATTTGCCTCTTTGCTATACGACCAAGTAGCATATTTCTCTTGCATCACTTGACGCAAGCCACCATCCTCTAATGCATACATATCTGCATATTTTTTATTCATAGCATCACCTACATAAGCGGTAGTAATTTTGCCTGCTACAGGAGAGAGATAGAGAGAGAAAATGGAATTAGGTTTCCAATCAATACCGACAGAAATATCTGTGTATGAAGGAGATAGGAATTTAGAAATAATAGGATCAGCCGCTTCTGTACCATCGTATGCACGACCAAAAGCAAACTGGCTCTTGAAGCCCGCAGAAGCAGTAAGATACCATGCTTTGTGGAACTGCCAACCTAATTTGGTATTAAAATCAATCACATCACTAGATTTTTGGAATGCATCATTCTTTTGGTCAATATATGAAAGTCCATATTCTAGGTTAAGGTTGGACTCCCATGAAAGATTGTCACCAGCATAGAGGAGACGAACTTTACCAAAAGCTACACCATTGACGTTATTGTTACCACCCGCAGCCCAATTCACAAGTCCTGTAGCACTAGCGTTTAGTCCCACAACACCTGTACATGACCATGGAGAAGGTTTTTCGGTTTCTTGAGCAACAAGCATTGTTGCCAAACAAAGAGAAAAGATAGACAGTAAATATTTTTTCATACTTTGATATTTTAATTTATAAAGTTTGAATAATCTTATCAATATTGTGCAGCATCATAGACCTGATCTGCGATTTCAGGACCAACTGTTTTTTCGATGATACAAAACGCAAAGTCACTACTTAATCCAGGACCTTTGGCAGTAATGATATTCTTCGACTCTACGACTAGTCCATCCACATAACTCTCACCAAGATATTCTTCAAATCCAGGATAACAAGTAGCTTGTTTACCTTGAAGAATACCCAATCTGCCTAAGACAGAAGGCGCAGCACAAATAGCCGCAATGAGTTTATCTTGGTTATTGTGCGCCACGAGTAGGTCACAGAGCGGTTGACACTCGTGTAGTTTGGTTGCTCCACCAGGCAGAATAAGCATTTCTGCATCCGAAAAGTCAAGGTCAGCAAAGAGATTATCTGCTTTGACCGCGATATTGTGTGCTCCCAAGACAGACTCAACACCTGTTACCGACACGGTTGTGAGTGCAATATTCGCACGTCTGAGGAGGTCGATTGTTGTGATAGCTTCAATCTCTTCGAAGCCATTGTCCAAGAAGATGTAATTCATAGTTTAATTTTTTTAAGAGCGTTTCGCTGTCGGACCGTTACACTGTTAGACCACTGTATTGTCAGACCGCTGCGCTGTCGGATTGTTAATTAATTGAGTTTAAATGTATAAGTAATTTTACCTATTTGAGGTGTATCTCCTTCTGTAAATTTAGCTTGTCTCGCCGCTTGGAGAGCCAATTGGATAGTATGTCGATCAGAAATGGTAGTACCAGAGGCTTGAGAAGCACTAGTCACATTACCCGCAGCATCTACCATAATACTAACGACCACGACTCCCGCTTGTGCAAAATCGGAGGATGGTTTAGGCAAACGTTTAACATCTCTGCCATAGAGTGTCCACTGATTACCGTTGGTCACACCCATACCTTTACCCACAGGATTGCCTTTTGTACCCGCCGTATTGCTAGCAGAAGCATTATCTGCATTTGCACCCTCCGCAGTACCCGCTTGACCAAAGAGAGCGGCTAGTTGGTTAGCCTTGTCAATCGCCTCTTGCTCTTTAGCGCGTTGTTCGGCAAGCGCTTTCTCTTTGGCTATACGTTCCGCTTCTATGCGTGCTTCCTCTTCTTGGCGTTTGCGAATAAGTTCTTGCTCTTCGGCACGGCGTTTAGCTTCTTCCTCAGTTTGTTTGGCTAAAGCAAGCGATTCTTCGTCTTCTTGAACGATAAGATCATTATCGGAAGGACGAGCAGGAGCAGCAGGAGCAGGGATTTGTTCCACCTGTGTGATAGCGTCCAAAGGGCGCACATCAGGCATACCACCACCCTCTTCTGAATCGCCGAAAGCGACTACAATTCCTTCGTCCTCTTGTATGACAGGTGCCTTGATCTGCAACCACCACAACAACAAAAGAACTAGGCAGAGAGAGAGAACAGTACCTACCGAAGCAATGATATGTGCTTGAGATTGTTTGGTCACTTTTTCGTTGCAATTACGATTTTCATCTTATGTTGATTGGCTATATCCAATACATGCACGACATCACGATATGGAATATCTTGATCGGCATGAAGCGCCACATACATGCTGCTATCTTGTTGCTGGATTGAGCTGAGATACCCCTCCAATTCATCCGCAGCAATGGTGACAGGTTTTTGTCTGCCTAGCGCCACATAGTAGTTACCTAGATTATCAATACTAACCTTAGCCACCACCTGTTTGGTAGTAGTCTTCGCACGCGAAGTAGGCAGATTGATTTTAATATCATTGGGCGAAGACATGGTGCTTGCCATCACAAAGAAGAGCAATAGCAAGAAAATGAGGTCGGTCATTGACGACATTGCAAACATTGCCTCTACCCTATTTCGACGTTTAAGAGCCATAACTTTGGTTTAAAGTTTAAAGTTTATAGTTTAAAGGCAGGGGTTAGGCTGGTTCGTTGAGGAGGTCCATAAACTCCATCGTACGAGATTCTAATTGGCGAACCACGCGATCAATACGAGACACTAGGAAGTTATACGCAAACATCGCTAAAATACCTACGATCAAACCACCTACAGTAGTTACCATTGCTTGGTACATACCCTCCGAGAGCGAAGAGATTTCAATCACACCACTCGCATTTTGCGCCATATTGAAGAAGGTTTGGATCATACCTAAAACCGTACCCAAGAAACCGAGCATAGGAGCTCCCGCTGCGATAGTAGCCATAAGCACTAAACCTTTCTCTAGGATACTAACCTCCAGATTTCCAACATTCTCCACTGCCACCTGCACATCTTGCATAGGGCGTCCAATACGAGTAATACCCTTCTCTACCATATGCGCAGCAGGGGTATCTTCCTTGCGACAAAGTTTAATAGCAGAATCAATCTTGCCCTCTTTGATATAATCTCTAATGCGATTCATGAAGGTTTTATCCTCTTTGGTAGCCTTGGTGAGCACCACCATACGTTCGATAAACAAATATATACCAAACGCCAACATTAGAGCGAGTACAATCATAATCCATCCACCATACTCCGCCATAGTAAGCAAATTGATGGAATTATCAACAACAGTTTCTTCTACAACAACTGCAGTATCTTGCGCAGCTGTTAACATGGTATCCATGTCAGTTTGAATTTGAAAGAGCATATTTATATTGTTTAATAGTTTCTTTTAATCCTAAATACAACGCATCCGCGATAAGCGCTTGACCAATACTCACCTCATCCAACCAAGGGAAAGCCTGGGCGAAAGCATTGAGATTAGTTAGGTTCAAATCATGACCCGCATTAAGTCCGAGCCCTAACTCTTTGGCTTTCAATGCCGCAGGGCGATACATCTCAATGGCCTTATCTGGGTCTTCGGGATATAATTCGGCATATGGTCCCGTGTAAAGTTCGACACGATCCGCACCCGCCTTATGAGCATACTCCACCATCTCAGGATCCGGATCCACAAAGACAGAGACGCGGACTCCTGCATTTTTGAAGCGTTGGACAATAGCGGAGAGTTTAGCGAGGTGGGTTTTGGTATCCCAACCATGATTACTCGTAAGTTGAGCAGGCGCATCAGGAACAAGAGTCACTTGCGCAGGCTTGACATCAAGCACTAGGTCAATAAACGCAGGCTCTGGATTACCCTCAATATTAAATTCCTGAGCGATAACCTCCTTAATATCATAGACATCCTTGCGTGTAATGTGCCTCTCATCGGGACGTGGATGAACCGTGATACCATCCGCAGCGTAGCTTTCACAAGCCAGCGCAAAGTCCAGCACATTGGGCAAATTGCCACCTCGCGCATTGCGCAACGTAGCCACCTTATTTATATTTACACTTAATCGAGTCATAATCGCTGCAAAGGTACAAAAAAAAAAGCACATATGCAAGATATGTGCTAAATTTCCTCAAAAAAAGTAAGCAAAAGGCTCGTGTATCCATCGGTAAAGCCTCAGTGAAAATACGGTGAAGTATCGGCGAGGTCACGATGAAGTCACGATGAAGTCACGATGAGGTCACGATGCAAACAGAGGGCAAATAGGGGGAGAGTTAAGAGTTCTTATCTCGCTTTCGCTCGAACGATCACTCGCAGAGCTCGTGTACGAGAGTGGAGAGTGGATTAGGGTTCGAAGAGTGCTTGCATTTGGTCAAAACGATTGACGGTGTCCGAGCCATATTTCCAAAGGTGTAGACGAATTTTGGACATGGGTTTGTCTTGTCCAAGTTTGGTTTTGGAGTAGAATTTATCTGCATAGCAGATGAGTTTCTCTTCAAGCGTTCTAGGGGAATAATCTTGGAGTGGAATGGGCAAGTTTTCACGCATAATCTGCTCCATCGTGATACCTGTTCCAGTATGTCGTTCAGCCACCGCAGCATGTTTGGGGAGCCCCTCTTGTCGCAGGATTTCGGCTCCGAGATAGCCGTGCTCAATATATGCGTGGGTACCTAAGCAATGGATTTTAGGAGCATTGCAAAGCACTACGCCCACATCATGTAACATGGCCGCCTCCTCTACAAAAACGGGATCCACCTCACCTGATTCAACCCATTGAGGATGAGCAGATAAGATAGTAAGAGCACGGTCAGCCACCTGACGTGAGTGCGTCATAAGGATTTGGTACAGTTCCGTGTTGTCCCCACAATATTTTTTTAGTATTTGTTCGTAATCAATCATTTTCCCCAGTAGAGTTTTTCTTTGAGCGATTGCATAAAATTTTGTCCATTGATGCGTACCAATTTGATGGTGCGTTGCGAACGTTCAATATGTAATTGAATATCCTGATTCAAGACCTGACTTCTACCATCGACGCTAAGCAGATAATTGCCATTTCGGCTAGAGATTTTGACATCGATTTTGCTATCATCTAGCACCACCAAAGGGCGGATATTCAGGCTATGGGTAGCCACAGGGGTTAGGATAATCGCATTGACATGTGGATCAAGTAAAGGGCCACCTACAGATAGATTGTAAGCCGTTGATCCAGTAGGAGTTGCAACAAGTAGACCATCGGCCTTGTAGTTATGTAGGAACTCGCCATTGAGGGTCACGTCCACCGTAATCATACTACTCAATCCCGACTTGAGGATAGCCACCTCATTGAGAGCATAAGGAGAGACAATCTTACCTCCTTGCTGGCAGGTGACTTCCAACATACGGCGTTGCTCAATCGTATAGTTATTGGTAATGAGTTGGTCGAGTACTGCATCAATAGTATCTGTCTGTACCTCAGCAAGATACCCAAGGTGTCCACAATTGATTCCAAGAATAGGAATATCTAGATGACCAACCAATGAGGCAGTCGTAAGGAAGGTACCATCACCACCCACAGACAAAGCAAAATCAATGGAATCCTCCGTATGCGCAACATAATCCTCCACTGAAGGAAACTCACGATTGAATGCTTCGTGGCGAAGTTCTTGGGAGAGAACAATATTCACACCTCGCAACTGAAGAAACTCCACGATATGTTTTACTTCACGAATCGTTTCGGAGCGTAGTGTATTGCCAAAAATAGCGATTGTCATATAAGTTTAGTGTTTAGAGTTTAGTGAATTTTTTAGACCATTGAGGAGTGCAGATGCATCCATACGCTTCTTGCCTGGGAGTTGAAGTTCGAGAATATCGATATATCCATCTGCGCAAGGAATAATTATATGTCCCTTTTGCTCAGAGAGTTGTGTTACTGCTGCTTTATAAACCTTTGCGCCTTTTAGGAGTTCTGCTAGCGGATGAGTCGCTGGCATTTGGTTGATCCAAGCGGCAGGATAAGGGCTTAGTCCTCGGATGTGATTGTAAACCTGTTGTGCAGGACGAGAGAAGTCAATTGCACAAGTATCTTTGAAGATTTTAGGTGCTTGGCGAAGCTCTATATCATTATTTTGCGGGATAGTAGGTAGAGCAACTCCCTGGTTTTCAGCATCAATGATGGTATCCACAGTACGAGTAACTAGATTGGCTCCCATCATCATAAGACGGTCGTGTACAGAGCCCACATTTTCATCATCGGCTATTGAGATACGCTCTTGGAGGATAATATTACCCGTATCAATCTCATGTTGAAGCATAAAGGTAGTAGCGCCCGTTTCTGTGTCACCATTCATCACTGCCCAATTGATCGGAGCCGCCCCTCGGTACTGAGGAAGGAGAGAAGCATGAAGGTTAAACGTACCTAAACGAGGCATATTCCACACCACTTCAGGTAACATACGAAACGCCACAACTATCTGTAAATCGGCACTATAGGAACGCAACTCTTGTAAGAATGATTCATCCTTGAGGCGTTCGGGTTGAAGAAGGGGTAAGCCGACAGAGAGCGCATATTGCTTCACTGCGGAGTATTGTAATTGATGTCCACGTCCCGCGGGTTTATCGGGCATGGTAACGACAGCCACCACATTGTAGCCCCCCTCCACTAAGGCACGCAGACTCTCGACTGCGAAGTCAGGCGTACCCATATAAATAATTCGTAACGATTGCTTATCCATAGTAATAATTATCTAAAAGTGTGTGCAAAACCAACACTAATGAGTTCTTTGAATTGTATTTGCGATATACGATTGGTTACATTCTCAATTGTTCCATCATAACGAGGATAAATAATTAGTTGTGCAGACATGTAGCGATTGATTATGAAGTCCACATCAATCTCTAAATCCACCTCTATCTGCTTGTAATTCGTAAAGAAATAGAACCTCGTTTCTAACTCTATCTCACGAATGGGTTTCCATTTCCACTCCACCCTCAAGGAACTACCTATCTCATTCAAAACGTGCTGATTAGCCTCCAGACCAAAGTCTGCCACATTCACATATTCTGGATCGATAACATTCGCATAAACCATCTTATAGGTTGCCGGAGAGATATTTATGTTTAGTCCTTTGATCGGCTTGTAATCCACACCGATACCCATTGTATATCGAATAGGAGTTAGGAAAGTAGTATTTAATTTGTTCGAATTCTTCTGATAATTGGGAAACAAGTTGGTCTTGAAATCTGCGAATGTGGATACATACCATTTCTTATGAACTTGATAACCAAACTTGCTATAGATTTGGAAACGGTCATCCGTAGTGTTCATAACTCGCAAGGAATCTCCACTTATCGTACTCACACCCACTCGCCATTCGGCAGAGTTTTCCCATGACAAATATTTACCTTTATAATTAGCAAATGCTTTCGCATTTCCAAGCATTGAAAAAGCATTCACCGCTCCTTGATGCCAATTTTCGGTCGCATAACTTTGGGTTATCTGCAAGGAAAGTTGCGCTTGCTTTCGCCAAAAGGAAGTTAGATTTCTAATAGTACGATTGCGGCTCAATTGGTCCTTTTTATCCTCCCTTACTTGGGTGCGATGCACTTTGGTTCGCCCTAAGTCTAATTTTCTTAAACGAGTAGGATCACTTATGCCCACATACAAATCGGCATGATTGGCCCGTATGTACCTCAACGCATTGCGCCGAATAGCCCAAATAGAATAGGTCGGTTCTACTGTCGTATCCGTCAATGAGCGTATTGGCTCTGCCACATAGAGCAATGGCTGACAAAGAGGATGTTGGTAATGTTTCCATATTGTGTCACAGAGCACGATGACAGAGTCGCCCACGACAAGTGTATCTGTCATATGCAACTCTAAACTCTGTTTAGCTACCACATCCAATAAAAACTGGTCATTGTCTGCCGTTTGAGCGACAGACACAGAGATTAGGCCAGTAGTTAGCCATAGTATGAATAGTCTTAATTTCGTCAAGGCAATGCTGGTCGCTTATACGCGCGTATAATAAGGTATATACCCCAAATCACAAATGGCAAAGAGAGGAGTTGACCCATATTGAGTAGGTGACCCGCTTCGAAGAGTTCTTGGTCATTCTTGATAAACTCAAGCATAAAACGAGTGAAGAAGATGATCTCTAAGAACACACCCAATAGCAAGCCTTCACGTTTGTATGCTTTGGCCTTCCAATACATGAGCCATGTGACAATGAAGCCGA
The DNA here is from genome assembly GCA_045630805.1 of Paludibacteraceae bacterium. Classification (GTDB taxonomy): domain Bacteria; phylum Bacteroidota; class Bacteroidia; order Bacteroidales; family Paludibacteraceae; genus Colicola. The sequence continues at coordinate 26,901 of JAZQTO010000076.1, read as the reverse complement.
CTATGCAATAAAGCATCTCGTAAATTTGCGTAGGATGACAAGGCACAGTCTGACCATCACGTACAAAGATAAAGCCCCAAGGGAGGTCGGTAGGAGTACCATAAATCTCAGAGTTCATCAAGTTGCCAAGACGAATCAAAGTAGCTGTAACACAGACACCTACGACAAGACGATCCATGATCCACAGCAATGAAGTATGGAACTTAGGTTCTTTAGAGAACACTTTCTTATTGAGTAGCCATGCCGCTGTAAGTAAGCCAAAAGCGCCACCATGGCTAGAAAGTCCACCTTCCCATATTTTGAGAAGTTTGAGAGGGTGTTCAATATACGGGTTACGGTAGTTGATAGTCCAACCGAAGATTTGCACAGGGTCAGTGGAGATGCCCATATACTGGCAATAGGCTTTCATGCCAGGCAGCGTAACATCATGCCACTCGTAAAACCAGCAGTGCCCTACACGAGCGCCGATGATAAGTCCGATAACCATCCACATGAATAGTTTGTCGGTCCAATCTGCGGGACAATTCTCGTTTTTATATAACTTAACTTGAATAAGGTAAGCCAGATAAATACCTATTGCCCACAACAAACCGTACCAGCGGACGCCACCATCTCCAATATGAATCAATATGGGGTCTATATCCCAAACTACAGCTGATAACATAATTCTAAATTCTAAATTCTTAATTCAAAATTATGCTTCAAGTTTACCGTGACATTGTTTGTACTTCTTACCTGATCCACACGGACATGGGTCATTAGGACGAGGTTTCTTCTCTACTCGAAGAGGCTCAGGACGTTGTTGCTCGCGCGTATCACGTCCTGCCGCAGCTGCGTGTCCGCTAGCTTGTGCAGCTTGCGCGACAGCATCTTTTTGGGTACGGTAGCGAGAGTAGTCATGACGTTGTTGTGTATGCGCTTGACGAACCTCCTCTGGATCGCGGTTAGGGATTTGTCCACGGAAGAGGATAGAGATAGTACGGCGGTTGAAAGCATCCAACATTTGCTTGAAGATATTGAAAGACTCCAATTTGTAAATAAGCAATGGGTCTTTTTGCTCGTAGCTTGCGTTTTGAACCGATTGTTTGAGCTCATCCAATTGGCGCAAGTGATCTTTCCACTCATCATCAATTACGTAGAGCACCATTCGTTTCTCAAACTCACGTATAACTTCCTTACACTCAGTATCATATGCTGCTTTGAGATTAACTGCTATATTATAGACCTTCTTGCCATCCGTGATAGGAATAAGGATATTCTCGTACATTGCGCCACGTTCCTCATACACCTTTTTGATAACAGGATATGCCACCTTTTGAAGTGTTTCCATACGGCGTTTGAAGGTATCCAATGCCGCTTCTGCCAATTGGTCAGCCAAAGCATTTTCACGACCAGTACGGAAGGCATCTTCAGTGAACGGAACTTCCATTGCAAACACTTGCATAACATCTAATTGGAGCGCTTCGTAGTCCATCATCGTGCGTGCCTCCGCTATAAGCGCATCTGCTGTGTCGTAAATCATATTGGTGATATCCACGCCAATACGCTCACCCATAAGGGCATGGTGACGTTTTGCGTAGATGACATTACGTTGTTGATTCATCACGTCATCGTACTCAATGAGGCGTTTACGCATACCGAAGTTATTCTCTTCTACTTTCTTTTGCGCGCGCTCAACGGCATTGGACATCATGTTATGCTCGATCATCTCTCCTTCTTGGATACCCATCTTATCCATAAGTCCTGCTAGGCGATCCGAACCAAACATACGCATCAAATCATCTTCCATACTGAGGTAGAACACGCTTGATCCTGGGTCACCTTGACGACCGGCACGACCACGCAACTGACGATCTACACGACGACTCTCATGGCGTTCCGTACCAATAATCGCCAAACCACCCGCTTCTTTCACCTCTTTGGTAAGCTTGATATCAGTACCACGACCCGCCATGTTGGTGGCAATAGTGACTACTCCTGGGCGACCTGCCTCTGCCACGACATTGGCCTCATGCTGGTGAAGTTTGGCGTTGAGGACATTGTGTTTGATCTTGCGCAATGTGAGCATACGGCTTAACAACTCACTGATTTCTACTGAAGTAGTACCCACAAGTACAGGACGACCTGCCGCCACAAGTTGCACAATCTCTTCAATCACCGCATTATATTTCTCGCGTTTTGTACGATACAAACGATCGTTCATATCATCACGAGCAATAGGGCGGTTGGTAGGGATTACTACTACATCCAATTTGTAGATATTATAGAACTCGCCAGCCTCTGTCTCAGCCGTACCTGTCATACCTGAGAGTTTGTGGTACATACGGAAGTAGTTTTGCAGCGTGATGGTAGCAAATGTCTGAGTAGCAGCTTCCACCTTCACATTCTCTTTTGCCTCCACCGCTTGGTGCAAACCATCGGACCAACGGCGACCATCCATCACACGACCAGTCTGCTCATCGACAATCTTAACTTGGTTATCATCAATGATATAATCCACATCCTTCTCAAAGAGAGTGTATGCTTTGAGCAATTGGTGAACTGTATGTACGCGTTCTGACTTGATGCTATAATTAGCGAGCACCTCGTCCTTGCGTTGCTGTTTCTCCTCGGCTGAAAGTTCGGATTTCTCAATTTCAGCCACCTCGCTACCTACATCAGGGAGTACGAAGAATTGGGTATCCTCCATGTTACCTGTGAGGGTATCAATACCTTTGTCAGTCAGCTCGATGGTTTTGTGTTTCTCGTCAATCACAAAATAGAGTTCATCCGTAGCGATGTGCATATTCTTCTCATTCTCTTGGAGATAGAACTCTTCTGTCTTTTGCAAACGCACCTTTACACCAGGTTCGCTGAGGTATTTAATGAGTGCTTTGCTCTTAGGCATACCTTTGAAAGCGCGGAATAGAGCTAAGTCACCCGCCTCGCGCTCCTTGTCGTCAGCGCTCTGCATTTTCGCTTTGGCTTCAGCAAGCAGTTTGGTTGTCAGTGTATTTTGTGTGCGAACAAGAAGCTCTACACGATGTTTGTATTCATCATACATTTGATCCTCACCTTTAGGTACAGGTCCACTGATAATCAATGGAGTACGAGCATCATCAATCAACACAGAGTCCACCTCATCCACGATAGCATAGTTGTGACCACGTTGTACAAGATCCATAGGGCTAGTAGCCATGTTGTCACGTAGGTAGTCAAAACCAAACTCGTTGTTGGTACCAAACGTGATGTCACAAGCATATGCACGGCGACGCTCGTCGGAGTTAGGTTTGTATTTATCAATACAGTCCACAGTCAAACCGTGGAACATATAGAGAGGTCCCATCCATTCGGAGTCACGCTTAGCGAGGTAGTCATTGACCGTTACCACGTGCACACCCTCGTGGGTCAAGGCATTAAGGAAGACTGGCAAAGTAGCTACAAGGGTTTTACCCTCACCCGTAGCCATCTCGGCGATAGAACCACGCTGTTCTTTGTCGTTCTTGACTGCGCCATGAAGTACCACACCGCCAATGAGCTGCACATCGTAGTGCACCATATCCCATATCACTTCGTTACCACCCGCAGTCCAGGAATTGTGATAGATAGCCTTGTCTGCATCAATCTCCACAAAGTCAAAGCGAGGATCAGCAGCCAAGTCACGGTCCATTTGTGTAGCTGTCACAGTGATAGTTTCATTCTGAGCAAAGCGACGAGCAGTACTCTTGACAATAGCAAACGCATCAGGGAGAATATCGTTGAGTGTCTTATCATAAATATCGAGCACCTCTTTTTCAAGGCGATCAATTTCGTTATACACTTTCTCGCGTTTGTCTATATCTAAAGACTCGATACTGGCTTTGAGTTCAACAATTTTGGACTTATCCGCTGCAACTGCGTCTTGCAAACGTTGCATGAGCGCGGCACTACGCACACGGAGCTCGTCATCAGTCAACGCGTCTATCTCCTCATAGACTGCCTTAATCTTCTCTACATATGGCATCACAGCCTGCATATCCTTCTGCGACTTGTTGCCAAATAATTTGGTAATAATGTCTATAAAACCCATATTTATAGTTAATAATTAATAGTTAACAATTAATAGTCTTGTTCGTTAATTCGTATAACTATACAAATTAGCCTGCAAAGATACAAAAAAAAATGCAGATATGCAAATTTTAGCCAAAAGTTTATCGTTGAAACTAAAAAGATAGAACAAAACAGGGAACACAAATTGTGTTCCCCGTCTCTAGATATATTCAATATCAATGCTTGTTGATTATTTCACCACAGCACCTTGTACATTATATTTCACTCCGTTCAAAAGGATATGGAGATAACCGTTCTCAATGGTTTTGATAGGTGCATGCTCAGGAGCGACTACATCCTCTACTGCAGAATTTACAGACTCTTGGAAATCAACACGCAAAACATCAATACTTACCTCACCTTTCTCAGAGAGGAAAGAAGAACCGCGAACAATCTTGAAGCCCATGAATTGGTAATCCACACCTGCAGGAAGTGCAGTCACTTCAGCCTCTTGGTAGAGCCAACCTGCGTAATCAAGGTCGCAAATCTTGGTGTATTGGATATCACCTTCAACTGCCCACTTTGCATACAAAGTATTGAAGGTATAGTCACCAAAGACATACATACCGAGCGTTGACTTGTCATTACCCTTGATAGCTGTCACATCATCTGCCACATAAACTGCCTCACCATTTGTCTCAGAGAAAGTATAAGTCAACTTATTAGAAGCTTGACCTTCGTATTTAGATGCTGTATTTCTCAATGTAGATACTGAAGTTACTCCCGTAGAAGTCTCTTTATCTCCCTCAAAGAAGAGTGTATCCAAATTATTGACTACAGGAACATCGGTAGTCACTTCATCGCCCGTTTTGAAGGTAATGGTTACAGGATCGTTTACAATCACACCATTGACATCAGCCACCTCAGCACCGATTACCATCTTGTATTCAGAATTAGGTTTCAATGTACCAGCTTTCAATTCAAATTTAGCAGAACCATAAGGAGCAGGAGCTGCACCATTGAGTTTCACGTTACGAGAAGCTGGACTGATATCATTACCCTTTGAATCGTACACTTTGAAGTATTTGTTAGATGAGTTGGCTAATTTACCATCAAAGATAGCAATAAACGCAGCATCTACTGGATTACCCTCAGAACCGTTAGCAGGATATGTTTGGATAACGCGTACAGAACCACGGTTTTGAGTACGGAACTTGAAGGTAAATGGCTCTTGCAAGTGATTCTCAAATGTAGCATCTGGGTGGCAAGCACCTGTTCCCAAGGTTACAGTATATTCCACACCTGGTTCGAAACGTGAAGCAGGTTTGAAGCGCATGGTATGAGCATCATCCTCAAAGGTGATAGTACCCTCTACAGCAGGAGAGATTGTAAGAGCTTTAGCAGTCTCCTCCTCGTTCATATCCCAGTTGAATGAGAAAGTGATGTGAGTAGATACAAGTACACTATCAGTAATCTCCACCTTTGGACTATAATCAATTACTTCAGGAGGAGTTTCACGTTTCATTTGCAAACCAAAGTGAGCATAAGAAATCTTATTGTTCTCTACTACCAAAGTCTCCTCTTGTGCATAGTAGCCATCAGGAGTCGCTTTTACTACATAAGTACCTGGTTTCAAATTCCAGAAGAAATAGCAACCATTGTACAATGTATCAGTAGTATAAGAAGCCAATTTGTTGCCATCTTGCCACAACTCCACTAAACCTTTCAAGATAGGACGGTAAACATCACGAGTATTCTTATTAGGTTTGTAGTCTGGGAACAATTGCTTTTGATATACATCGTGGATACGACCACCGATAGCACCATAAGGCAATTCTTTATCGCAGAACCAAGTATAGAAAGTTTTCGCAAAATAGAAAGACTCTTGGCGTTTGTAGTCGATATTCATCAAACGATAGGTCTCTGGCAAATAGTCGTGCATCATACCCTCAGACAATGTACCAGGAACCTTGAGCCAACGGAGTACACCATAACCATTGCTCCAACCCATAATATCGCGAGCGAAAGTCTTGTCACCTGCAATCATAGGTACGCGTGTCCAGCAACTAACCTCATTCATGTATTGGTTGTCACCCAAGAGAGTTGCAATCTTGCAGCTAGTAGCAGAGTTAACTGGCATATCGCTGTATGAACGGTTATCACCTGGGGTCATACCAGAGAAGAGTTGGAGGATATAGTTGGATGGGTTACCCGCATTGGAGTGGATAGAGAGCATAAAGTTAGCGTTGTAGGTATTCGCCTCTACCACGATGTCATACAAATCCTTGTCATCCGCTGTAGTATTGGTAATACGAGACATCTTGGTTTGGAAACCCAATTCACGGAGCATAGTATCCAAACGCATACCTTTATCCAAGTTAGATTGGCTCTCCCAGAAACTTTGCTCACGGGTATATGGCTCTTGTACTACTTGATTAACAAAGATAGGATAGAGATACATCAAACGGTCATCAGAATCCCAACCACCGTGACCTGGGTTGATGTAAATTCTAATCGTTGATGGATCGGCTGCACCTTTTCTCTCTTGAATCTTCTTGAGGAGAGTGCCATCGGGTTTTTGCACCAATCGAGGAGTCGCTTTGCGGATAGGTTGCTCAGTCAAGTTGAGTTGCAACATACGAATATCGCCACCCTCTGTACCATACACGATACGACCTGAAGCTGCATCTACATTAGGAAAAATACCCATATCAGCAGGATCAGTTAGGTATTGCATTTCTTTGGTCTCAACGGAAGCGATCACAATAGCCGCAGAAGTATTGTAGTAACCATCGTGCTCGCTATCCATACCCACCACATAATCATTGCCATACCATACAGGAGCATTGATTTCGCGGCCGAGATTTACGAGCTCGTTACCATTCAAATCACAGATAGCAGTACCTTTCTTAGTACGGAAAAGGATACGTGTTTGATCTGGAGATAGAGATGCACAAATATAGTTCTCTTCGCCGTGAGGTTTAAGAACGGTTTTCTTACCATTGCGATAGAGATTGAGATCAAGATTCTCATTATCCACGCGCAATGCAGCAGAAGCATCTACTGGAGCTTCCACATACTGTGCATTTTCAGCTGCAAGATAAGTAACTGTCTCTGCATCTGCGAATTGAGGGAAGAAACCTTCGCCCAATTTCACATCGCTGAGCACACGGACCTCAGCACTTGCCATCAAGGCAGCAGAGATACCAAGAAGAAAAAGAAATGTTTTTTTCATATTGATTAAATTTTAGTTTTATTTTACTTACTTACTTGTGTACCTAACACATTGTACGTCTTATCCAAGGTTTGGATATAGAGGTTGCCTTCCTTGATAAATTTCTTGTTAGAAGTTGTCTCTGAGATAACATCCTCAACAGCTGTTGTATTCTCATCAAAGATTTCGATGATACCAGGCAATGTGACATAACATTCACCTTTGGTAGTCTCTGACGTTGGTACCATTTTGATTGAGAGGAAATGCAATGGATAGATTGCAATATCATCGCCAAAGCGCTCCTTAACATCAATCTCAAAGATATTCTCCTCGCCTACTTTAGGATTGAGGAATGTGATTTGGTCGGTGGTGTTAGAGTTGTTAGCACGAATCATGATAATCACCTTCTCAAACACCGCATTGGTTGTCATTGGCACTTTGATTTTCTCTGGAACAGAGAACAACAGAGAGTCCTTAGAGAGTTGGATAAATGGGTTACGTCCAGAACCATAGGTGAACATTAGGTTAACGGGGGCTGCTGGATCCTCTGGAACAGAAAGATATGGTTTGAACGAAGTAGGAGAGCCCTTCACTTGCCATGAAGCCGCATTGCGGAAATCATCCCACACCCATGGATCGGTCTCTGGGAACTCAACCTTAACTACCAATTGGTCGGTAAAGTCACCCAACTTACCTGTAATAGTAGCAAAACCAGTACCTTGAGGATAAACCACACCGTCCTCATCTACCGTAGCAACAGCAGGATCGGATGAAGTCCATGTCATAGCACTTGATAGAATTTCTACCGTGTTATTACCAACAGTACCTTCTACATCAATCTTATAAGGCTTACGACCACATATTGCAGTATCCACACGAATTGCAATAGGAGCAGTAGCAGAGATACGAACATCCAATTCGGTCGTCACATCACCCCATGTAGCTACCAACTTACCGCCATTCTCGCCAGAAGCCAAGAAGCGACCGTCTGCCAAAATCTCACCTACCTCTGGAGCGCAAGAGAGTTTGACATCTGACACATTGGTTTCTACCAACACACCATATTTATTATAGCCCAAGAATTGTGGATCAGCCACACCATAGCGAGGGAGATAGTAGTTAGGCATATAAGGAGCAATAGCCACGATCGTATTATCGGTATCAGGCACATTAGCCACCGCAAACATACCATTACCGCAAGCACGCTCTTGTCCGTCAGAGCCATTGTTCATTGGGCCGAAAGGACGAACGAAGATACATGAGCTACCACCGCCATCCCAGTTAACAGCATTATATGCACCATAGTGCTTTAGGATTTCTGCCAACACTTTGGTTGTACAACCCGCACTGATAGCACTACGACCATCTACTACGAGCATAAATACCGTATCACGGGTTTGGGAAACGCCATAACCTGTACGAGGGTGCAACTCATCCCAATAACCTGATTGTGCAATCTTGCCATCCTCGAGAATCATTGCAGAATAGTGGTCACCACCAATCATTTGCGCTACATTTACGATCTCGTTGTCTAGACGCATCTCAAAATCCAATGTAATCTCGTCACCTACTTTCAGCACACTTATTGCCTCCGCCATTGTGCCATGTCCAGAAAGCACCGCATGATTCTTATCCAAAGACATCGAACCCACGCCGTTCTCTACCTTGGTTACTTTGGCTTTCATGATACCCGTTGTATTCCATTTCTCGCCGTCAAGCAATTGGATTTGTACCTCATTACCATACGCATTGGTAAAGGTAGTAGCACCATTATGGAAGTTATAGAGTACCAATTCGTTATTACCACGTACATAGTTAGCGTGGTTGATATTGAGCGTGGTATCTGCCAAAACAAGTTTCATAGAAATGCTATGGGTATAAGAAGCAACACCCTTTCCATCAGCGTCCACACCACCCGCACGACGTCCACCACCTGCACCTGCAGGAGTGAGGCAATACTCGCCGTTAGCAATAGTAGTACCCGCTGGCATACCTACCTCATTGTACTCAGTGGTAGCTCCAGTTTGGTCATCTTTGGTTAAAAAGAAGTCACCATTAGAACCAGCAAAGAAAATTTTGTTCGCTGTAGTACTGCGACTAGCCATAGCAGAAGGACGCTCAGTTCCATTGATTTTGCCTGTACCCAATACTTGCTCTAGAGACACATAAGGATCACGAGTATCCACCGCTAACAACCAGCAGTCCAAACGACTCACCGCATCTATTCGCTGCATACGAAGCTCATAGAAAGTAGTACCAGGACCTACAGGATACATGGAGAGAGTATCGATGGTGTACTCTTTACCATTTAACGATATAGCATACGTTGATGCTATACACAGAAGGGAAATCAAAGAGAGTAAAATTCTTTTCATGATATATAAAATTTAACGTTAAACTACAGTTTTACAAATTACCCCGCAAAGTTACAACTTTTTTTTGACATATACAAACGTTTGCAAAAAAAAGTTTCAAACTGCCCACCACTTTCCCTACTTTGTACTACTTTCCCATACTGTCTTCCCCGTTACCACTCCGATACCACTCCGAAGGAAGACCGAAGGATGACCGAAGGAAAACCGAAGTGTTAGCGTGCACAAGAGCGAAGGTCCTCCGTTATCCCTCCGTAAATACCTTACAAAAAAGCGGTGCGTCGATTGACGCACCGCCATAGTATCAAAGTATTAAAAATTACTTAGCGTAATTCTTATTTTACTTGAGCACCAAGAGCGTTGTACTTAACGCCATTCTTCAAGATGAAGATTTGGCCGTTCTCGATCACTTTCTCAGCACCTACCTTAACAGCCTCGATATCCTCTACTGCAGTGTTGTCCTCGATAGAAGGATCGATGGTCAAGGTGTAAGCAGCGTAACCATTGTTGGTAGCATAGAGGTAGAGAGTTGCCTCTGTCTCGCTAACTACGTCAACAGAAGGAGTTGCTGTACGGCAACCGATAGTAGTTGTACCAAGACCGTTGTGTGGGAAGTACCAGAGTGGAGTCATACCAGAGAATGCACGGTCTGCGTCAGCAAACTTGTAGAGAGCGTAAGTAGTAGGAACGCTATGAGTGTTGTTAGCAGCAACCATCAAGAGGAAGTACTCCTCACCTACTTGGAACTCAACAAGACCGTTAAAGTTAGCATTCATAGAGATAGTGTCATTATTGTTCCAAACCTTAACACCAGTAGGAACATTGATGAAGTCGTCGAGCAATACAGCACCTTCGTCTGGGTTACCGTAGAACAACATTGGCAATGTGTTGAAGCCGTCTACGTAGAAGAGCTCACCCGCCTCGTCTTGTGGGAAGATTTGAGGAGCTGTACCGTAACCAGCAGCATTGATGAAGAGTGATTGGTCAACAGCTGGGTCAAGAAGAACAGCTACTTGCTCGCCTTCGCCAGCAACGCCATCCTCGATCAACCAACGATATACGTTCCAAGAACCGTTAGCATCAGCAGCCATAACTACACCATTCTTGGTTACGTCACCAGCAGCACCGAATGCGTCGAAACGGAATTGTACTTGATCCAAACCTGGGTTCTCCCAGAGAACGTCCTCGATGAGCTTGGTGCAAACACCAGTAGCGAGATCTACCACATAGATGTAGAATGTTTGGCACTTGGTAGCACCTGTCATACAAGCACCGATCAAGCAGTTACCAGCTTGGTCGAACTTGATATCGTTGAATGGAAGAGTTGTACCATCAGACCAAACCTTGTTACCAACAGAATCTACAGTAGCAGATTTGAAGAGGGTGTCAGTACCTTGGAGTACGATAGGATCAAGCATGTTACCAGTCTTACCATCTACAACAACGATAGACTTGGTCTCACGGTTGATGAAGTACATCTTACCGCCCTTAGCAGCCATACCACGAACATAGTCGTTAGAACCTGGTTTGTTAGCAGCATAGTTATCCTCCATGTTAGAGATAACCCAGTTGTTCTTCAATGCATAGCGACCATTGCTGCGAACAGGATATGTGAAGTCCTCAACTACACCAGCAACAGGGATAACGATGTTAGCAGCGTCACCAACGAATTGGAAACCATTGTACCAACCAGCGATAGCAGTAACGTTAACTTTGGTACCAACTGGATATTGAGCTGGATCTACAGACATCTTGTAGCACAAAGCTTTGTTACCAAGAGCGTCTTGTACAGTTGGGTTGTTGTAGCTATCAAGAGCAACGATAGTAACACCAGAGATTTGAACGTTAGTAGCATAGTACTTGAACTCGAGAGAGTCAGCGAGAAGTGGAGCCAAAGTCTCGAATACGGTAGGAGCAGCTACAGAAGCAGCCTCAGCAGACTCGATAACAGCGCTCTTAACCTCAGGAGCACCACCGTACATAACTTTCACACCCTTAGCAACGATCTTGTCACCTACTTGGCAGTTAGGAGTCTCAAGTGTGTAAACAAGGATACCAGCAGTAGCGTCTTGGATGTAGATGTTCTTGCCAGAGATAAAGTTAACCACACCAGAAACCTTGGTCTCGGTATCGTCAGCCATAGCGCGAACCTCAACTACAGTTGGGATATACTCTACCCACTTAGCGTAGAGAGTACCAGTAGTAGTAGCGTCGATTTTAACAACTTTCTCGCCAGAGAAGTCAGCAGCAGCGTACCAACCATCGAAAGTTTTACCCTCGTAGTAAGGAGCGTTCAACACCCACTCAGCTGTAGGCTCAGTTGGGTTAGCGAAAGCGTGTTTCCAAGATGGGATGAAAGCCTCTGGAGTACCTGCAACAGAGAAATCTGTAGATTTTGGCCAAGATGTACGAGCGCTCTCCAAGAAGAAAGCAGCCAAAGCATAGCGCCAACCAGCACCAGAAGTACCCTCTACAAGAGCAGTAGCATTAGCGTCTGCGTTTTGAACTGTCATAACGTAAGCCTCAAGCCAATCCCACTTTGCGTTGTCAAGGATAGCTTGTGCTTGAGCAGTACCAAGAGGAGTACAGATTGCAGCATAAGGGTCACCAAGAGCCTTTACCTCTTCTAGAGTACCCAAAGTAGTGATACCCGCGTCAGCGCAGAAAGCTGTCCACATGTCACCTTTGCTCAACCAATTGTCGTCATTGGTTACACCACCGTTCAACTCATAAGAAACGGCAGCAAATGAAGTTACAGCTACAAAAAGAGCTGCAAAAAAGATTGAAAATCTTTTCATAAATTTGTTGTTTTTTTTTGGTTAATAAATTGCTTCCTCATCCGTTGTGGACACGTCCACGGTGGACCTCGGTTGCGTTAAGTAATTTTGTTGTTTAATTTATCTAATTGTATAATTAGTTTTCTCTGTTATTCCTAGCGCAAAGGTAGCGCAAGGGTAGCGGAATCCTATGGTAATCTTATGGTGATTACTCGAGGACAGTACCTAGGACATTATAGCGTTTGCCATTGCGGAGGATATAAACCTGTCCGTTGTCTAGGATCTTAGTAGGAGATGTCGTAAGTGTCACATCCTCTACCGCAGTAGGGTCTTCCAATCCGTCAACACCACCTTGAACGCCCATATTAACCTCAACCACCGCAGAAGGGTCTGTATATCCTCCCTCCGCTACAGCAGATACGCGGATATACCATTTGCCCGCCTCTAGTTGGGTGGTAGTTGAGAACGCCTTAGGGTCATCCAAACGAATCTTGGTAGTATATCGTGGCGCAAACGAAGTCTTTTTACTGAGTTCCACTTGGAAGCCAGATGATGCTTGTTGTTTCCAAACAATCTTCAAATCCTCTCCTGCAATATCTATGCCATTGGTAGGCCATGTGATAACAGGAACAGGCACATATTGTGCTTTGGTGCGGAATTTGGTGTTGGTAGTCATCACTTCTATTCCATTGAACTGAGCGGTTGCACGGACATAATAGTCGCGAGAAGCCAAGAGGTCGAATGGCAGTTTGTAGCTATTGGTAGAAGAAGTACCTACATGTACCATAGATGCCTCGTCAAATTTGGCTGTAGTTGATAGTTCAAAGGTGTATTTGACATTTGAGTAGTTGACCTTGTCGCAAACGAAAGTAGGAGAAACAAAGTCGCAAGTGTCACCCTCGGCAGGAGATTGCATGCGGAAATATGAACCCTCAAAGGTATGCACTTTGGTAAACGAGTCTTCCTTATTTATACTACGCGTGCGCACGCGCCAGTAGTAGGTACCATCAGATTTGAGCCAATAGATCTTGCCCAAATAGAAAGTAGGCTCTGACACTTCGTACTCATAATCTATCTCTGAGAAGTCAGCAGACTTAGAGAGTTGGAAGAAGTATGAGTCAGCCCCTGTGACAGGTTTCCATGTCACATTACATGGCATTAGCGCAGGAGTGTTATTCAATGGATACGTAATCTCAGCCACAGGCGACTTGCCCCATGAAGTATTATCCATCGTGCGTGCAGGGTGCTCGTTGCCAAAACGATCAAGGACAGCCACCGCATAAACAGATGGAATAGAAGCATCAAGAGCAAACTTGTTAGCCACATTAAATTCGTTGGTATAGGTTGTACCCAAGAGATATTGGCTAGAGTGTGCTATGCCAGGTTTGCCAATCTCTGATGCAGGTATTTGATACACCACATAACGGAGATTAGACTTAGGTGCTTTCCAAGTGAGTTTATTACCCGACTTGGTGATATTGCTCACATAGAGGCACTCGTTGGTAGAAAGCCAAGACATTTGTGGCACTACTGCTGCATTGGTATTGACGTCCGACTCGATGTAGAGGAAGAAGTCCTTGGTGGACATACCTGTAGAGAAGCCATACCAGCAACTACCTGGGGCGTCCATACGGTCGTACAGGCGGTTGAGTTCGATTTGTGCACCTATCTCGTCTTTGTGGAATTGACCACTAGACAAAGATACATTATCGCTTACCATGGCACTTAGACTATGGCTCACATACATGTGACGGTTGAAATGGCACGCCATGTCTGACCACCATTTGCATATCACATCGTAGTTAGCCCAAGAGTTGATAGTCCAATAGATTTGAGGAGCCATATAATCGATGGTCTTCTCGTTGTACCATGCTAGAGGGTCAGCATAGATTTGGTTGTATTGCCAGTCAGAAGAAGGAGTAGGACAAGGCTCTACGCCATAGACAGGCGCAGAAGTGTTTGCCTTACCTGCCACACCCGCAGGACCGATACCAAATTTGACCCAAGGTTTGGTAGCCTTGATAGCATCGTTGACCATGCGTACCATGAGGTTGTTTTGTGCACGACGCCAGTCAGCACGGGACATTACGGTAGAAGCAGTATCCTTGTAGGCATTATATTGTGCATCATCATAGGAGTTTTGATAACCCGATTGATGAAAATAGTCGTCGAAGATAATACCATCCACGTCGTAGTTCTTAACGATATCAACAACTACCTTGCATATTTGCTCGCGCACTTCAGGTAGGGATGGATTGAGGATAGTGATATCACCACACTTAACAAGCCACTCAGGGTGGGTGTTGTGATAATCCTTAGGGTGATTCTTTCCGTAAGTAGCATCGGAAGAAGCATATCGGTAAGGGTTGAGCCACGCATGTACCTCAATACCACGTGCGTGGGCAGAATCAATCACGAGTTGGAGAGGGTCGTAGGTAGGTTCGCCACCACGAGTACCCGTAAGGTATTGGCTCCAAGGTTCGTATTGAGATTTATACATCGCATCGCAGAAACCACGCACTTGGAAGAATACGGCATTGAGGTTAGCCTTCTCGTGGAGTTTAAGGAGCGAGATCATGTGATTTTGTTGTTGTTGCTGTCCAGCAGCAGAAGCTTGGCTATGTGGATTAGGCCAGTCGATTGCCCACACGGTAGTTAGCCATGAGGCACGAAACTCACGCTTGGGCTGTGCATGGAGCGTAAGCGCCATGCACAAGCCAAGAGCAAGAATAGATATTTGTTTGAAGCAATTCATAGAAGTGCTTAACGTTTTTTAATTAGAACAATTTAGCAGGATTGTTGTTTACAGCCAAGCCATATACGCTAACGCCTTCAATGAGGCAAGTAACTTGACCAGTAGCTACGTTGTAGCAGTAGATACCTGTAGGAGGGAATTTATCCGCGCCACCATTGCTATTGTTACGGTAACCAAAGTACACGCAGTCGTTCATTTCATCGTAAACCATTTGGCAGATACCTACAGACTCTGAGCCAGTACCCTCAACAGCAGGAAGGTTACCAGTAGTATTGCTCTCGAACATTTGACCGTTGTAAGTAACCGCATAAGGTTTGATTGCATTTTTAGAAGTACCTACAGCCTCCAACTCTTCGTATGTACAAGCATAGAATCCGTTGTAACCCGCATCCATGATGTGTACGCACATCTTAGGAGTAGGACTCTTAGCTGTGTAAACAAAAGACTTAGGAGCCATACCCTCAAGCATGATACCCGCTTTAGGTTTGTTGGTGTCATCACCCTTAGCTACAGCAGCAGGAAGAATATCGCTATCAACGAAACGGTAGATACCATTACCATTGTAGAAACGTGTCCAATGCCATACATCATTGATTTTGCCAAACATACCACCGATAGTACCATAGCCCCAACCATTGTTGTAGTAACCGAGGGTAGCTTGTTGTACGTACCAAGGATATTCAGAGAGACTATATACTTTATCACGGTCGGTCAAAGCAATTTTAACCATACCCGTGTTACGGTTCGCATAGTAGAGGAAGTCACCTTCGATGCAACCATAGAATGGGTCATCAAATGCAGCTTGACCTGCGTTAGAGATCATCGTTTGCACTTTGCTACCATCTTTAGCAATCACGGAAATCTTACCATCGCCCAAAACGCCATTTACGTCATCCACAAAGTAGAATTGTTTACCAGCATCGAGGACATAAAGAAGAGAATCCTTAAAGAGGAGGGTGAATGGGTGTTGACCAGAAGCTACACCAAGATCGTAAGAATTGATAATCATATCAGCATCTTGTTTACCACCAGTCAATTTGTGCGCCATGATACGACCACCTTGTACTGCATAGTAGAGGGTTGGTACAGCTTGGTTATAAGCCACTTGCACATTGAGAAGAGTAGGTTCCAAGTCATCGTCACCTAGTTTCACATTGAGTTGTACTTGTTGTGAACCCACGTGAGAGAATTGAACAGGAGCAGGAAGATCCTCTACACCTTGACCTTCAAATGTAGCATAGTCATCACCAGTCTCAGTCTTGGTATCCTTAGGGAAAGTCCAAGAGAAAGTAGCAGGTTTGTTCTTTGGGTTAGGCAACTCCACATCAAAAGTAACAGGAGTAGTGCGCACTTCGCAAACCTCACCAGAGAAGACAATCTTAACGATAGGTTTGATAGGTGCGATCATGATGGATTGCTCTCTAGAGAAATCACCAATGGTCAATTTTACCTTGTATGTACCCGCCTTAGCATAGAAGTGAGTAACCGTATCACCAACAAGTACATCACCATCACCAAAATCCCATGTTGGCTCACCAACTGTGGTCTCAGGTGAAGTGTTTTTGAACGTAATATCAGAGTCTACATAGAAATCTAGGTAGTATAGCGAATCAGTCTCTTGATCAATATAATATTCAAAAGACACAGCATCTCTTGGAAGCACTTCTTCCTCTGGAACATTGTCAATACAAGACACTGCACAGATAGGCAAAAGTGCAATCAATAGGGTTTTCAAAAAATTTGTTTTCATATCATTGATATATTTGTCTTGTTAATATTAGTTGATTCCAATTTTTTTAGCGTCAGTCTTACTATAGTTATACTTCTCATCGTAAACGCGCAACTCAGCATTGATATAGTAGTCACGTTTATATTCAATAGTATAACCATCCGCACCGAGAATCAAATCGTAGAATGTGACGTGGTTTTCCCAAACACTATCCAAAGCATGTTTGATTTGTGGATAAACGTCAACCACCTGATCTACCCATGGTTTGGTGATATAAGTGGTATCGTACTTATAACCAACAATTACAGGTGGACGACCTTGTTTGATAGGTGTAGAATCTACCTGGAAACCAATGGTATCAAAATTAACCTTACTCCAAATAGTATCATTCTTTTTGAAGAACTTATTCCAAGTATTGGTGTTAGCATTGAAAGCAGAGTCAGTCATCCATTTGATATAAGGCATGAGATCACCATTAGGAGTAACAATTGTATCACCTAATAAACTCAAACCTTGAAGAACGTTCATATAGGCAGCATAATTACGCTCATCAGCCGTTGGATTCATTTTAGCTGTCACACCAGCCTTGAATTCAGCCGCGAAGCTCTCACCGAAGTAAGCGTTGAGGTTCTTGTCAAAACCCTCCAAATCCTTAGGTTGCACCCAAGAGATTGGAGATAGCGTATTACTTACAGGAAATTTATCTGTAAGGATATAAGCGCGCAAAGAGTCGTTCCACAAATCCTCACTATGTTCGTACTTTTGAATAGTTTGCAACATACGTTTTTGGTTTGTAGTGTTGCTAGTATGGCTATATGTAAATGCCTTGATGAGAGAAGCGGTAACCAATTTATACTCTTCCTCAAAGAGCTCATACCATACTTCAGAATGATCAATTTTGGCAACAGTAGAGTAATATTGTCCAGTGAATCCCATAGACTCACCTGCCTTGACCATAGTACTTTCGATAGTCCAATATGTTTCTGGTCCTACAGCACCAGTGATGGTGTTCTCATCAAATAGATCATGTTTTTCACATGAAGCAGCCGAAATGAGGAACAACGCTAGTGCAAGTGTTTTAAATATAGTTTTCATATCATATTATAATTTAATAGTGCTTAATATAAATTACATCCACTCGATATCTGGGTCAGCAGAAATAGCCATACCGCTAGTATTGTAAGCCCAAATCATGCGTCTTTTCAACACTCGGTAGTCAAGAATCTTCTCACCAGCCGCATTGGTGGTATAATAACCATTCTTCTCAAGTTCCTTCTTGTTGTACTTGGTTTCGGTCTCCGTATCCGCATTAAGACGGTTTACCCAAGCATTAGGAGAGAGAGTTGCGTTAACTCCGTAATCCTCTGGAGTACACCAGTATGCCTCATAGAGGTTGAAAGGACGATGGAGAGAATATGTTTTGTTGAAGTTAGCAGCATCTTTTGCAAAGAGTGCGTTAGTTCCATTGTGCACATTCTTCACATCATAAACATACACAGGAGTTTGACCTGGAGCAGCGTAAGAGATACCATTTTGTGATGAACTATAGTTGTAGCGACGCATATCGGTCCATTGCTCTGGTTGGAGATACATAGCTACATACTTTTGTTGCATGAGGTCAGCGATAGTGAATTGACCAGCACCAGGGAGTTTGATCTCGAAGAAACGGTTGTATTGGTTCAACGCGTGATCAGCCAAAGTAGCTTCTTCAATACCATAACGCTTCATATTCTCTTTGGTAGCTTCAACTGTAGTGTTATAAGCACCATTGATGTCATTACCCCAGAATTGTGCCTCAGCCTTGATGAACATCAACTCTTCAGTAGTCATGAGGGCGATGTAACCTGTATTAGAGGTCCATGGGTTGGTTTTGGTACTTTGAGTAAGCAAGTCAGGGAAATCAGCGATAGTATTGTTGATATCCATACCGATATTGCTCTCGAGGTGCAACATACCAGAAATTTGATTACGTGGCTCCATAATCTTAGCAGCACGTGGATCGAGTGCATAACCACGAGAAACTTGGTAAGTACCATCGATACCACCTAGGATACCATGGAGGAAGAAGGTAGTAGGGATAGACTCATCGAGACGGTTGTCACGACTCTCCCAAGAGTTGATCTTTGGAGCATAAGGACCCCATGGGCAGTTAGACTCGGTCACACCACCTGGATAGTAGTAACGTGGTTCTTCCCATGTAGCGAGCGCATCATCCACTACGCGAATGATCTCTTGGCATACTGCAGGGTTATTCTCCCAGTTAGGCAACTTGCGCAACAAGAGACGAGCCTTGAGTGCTTTACAGAAAGTCTCCCACTTTTGCATATCACCCGCATAGATACGATCCATCTTTTGGTTGATAAGAAGGTTGGTAGGACACTTAACCCACTCAGGATCTTGGTATAGTTTAAGCAACTCATCAGCCTCTTTAAACATCCACTCGTAGATCTCTGCTTGTGAATCGTATTTAGGAGAGTTGCTCTTATACACTTCAGAAAGAGGCATCGCACCAAATGCATCGGTAGTCATCATGGTTGACATGAGCATAACGGTACGACCGATAAGAATAGCATTGCGATTGCCTTTATCCTCCGCGATCTCGTTCATCTTATTGATATTCGCACCGAGGTCATAGAAGTGGCGGCGCCACATTGGGTGACGGTTAACACCGAGGAACTCCCAACCTTGGCTGTAAGGATAAGAACCTGTTTGGCTCTTACCACCAGTAGTGAGCGCTTGGCACATGTACACGCCATACTCAGCGTGGTCATAGCAGATTTGTGAAGCGTAGAAAGTAGCTACAGGCAACACTTGATCTACTGATGTAGTAATTGCAGAATCCTTGCTCTTGTTCACATCCAAGAAATCCTCGCAACTTGTTAGAAACATCGCTCCTAAAAGAGCAGGTATAATAAATAACTTTTTCATATTCCTTATATTATATTAGGTTAGAAAGAAGCCGAAAGGCTGATGTTGTAACTACGAGTAGATGGAACAGGAGTGTTGTCAATACCAGCAGAACCAGTACCACCTTGACCAACAGAAGCGTTACATACAGGGTCGGAACCTGTATATTTGGTCAACAAGAACACGTTGTTGCAAGTGAAGTTAAGCTTCAAACCCTTGAAGAATTTTTGATTCTTCATGAGTTTAGCAAAGTCATAACCCAAAGTCACATAACTGAGACGAATGTATGAGCCATCCTCAACGAAGTTGGTAGATATTTGAGAGAAGTAGTTGGTAATGGTTGTTTGGTTGAGCGTAATAGGAGTTGTGTTAGGCTCGTAATATACATTACCCTCTGCATCAGTAAGCTCTTTTACACCATTGAATACCACTTGACGACCACGGTATTTCTCGAGGATATTGTGGTTACCACTAGCAATGAGGTTACGACCAGTCACGTTCACAACATCACCACCAAGACGACCGTCAAATAGGAATGAGAATTGCACACCGTAAACACTCATACTAGAGTTAAGACCAGCTTGGAATTTCGCCTCACGGTTACCGATATACTCGTTCTTATTAGGGTTGATCTTTGGATAACCATTTTCATCCACGATCACTTGACCAGCAGCATTGCGTTGGTAGTCTCTACCAGTAAGAGCGGTAGTAGAACCACCGAGGTAAGCAGAAGTAAAGATATCACCATATTGAGGACCAGTAATCTCGTGCACATCCTCTGGAAGACCAACTACAGTACCACGGTTGAGACCGAAGTTGAGACCGAGTGTCCAGTTGAAGTTTTTGCGTTTGATAATGTCTTGATCCAATGTGAATTCTACACCATGGTTACGAATCATACCCTCGTTACGAGTTTGGAGGATATAACCAGAAGATGGAGATACACGCACATGCACAATTTGGTTGTCCACCATTGTGTTGTAATAAGCAATATCAAGGCGAGTCTTATTGTCAAAGAACTTGATATCCATACCAATTTCCCATGAGTATGACATCTCAGGAGCCAAGTCCATAGAAGCAGAAGTCATGGTTGGGTCAATACCATAACCTCCATCAGGGTAAGTACCGAATTGTTTGAATCGACGGTCATAGAGGTAAGGATTAGCATCTTTACCTACAACCGCGTAGTTACCACGGAGTTTCCAATAAGAGAACCAGTTATTCTTAGTCTCATTCAAGCCAGGAATCAATTCAGAAAGGATAACACCCGCAGTAACAGAAGGATAGAAGAATGGGTTCTTATTGATGGTAGAAGACCAGTCCCAACGACCTGTAACAGAGAGAGAAGCAAGACCTTTGTAGTCCGCACGAATCTCACCAAAGTAACCGAAACGACGGATTCCGCTGTGACCTACAGTACGGTCAGTGAGGTCCATGTAGTCACGGTTGGTGTTAGAAAGACTGTATGTACCAGGGATAATAAAATCCTCACCATAGTTAGACATAGAGAAGCCCTCCGTGATTTTCATCTCAGTACCTGCCATGAAGTCAAGAGAGAAATCCTTAGGCAATTCCCACTTGTATGTGATATTTGCACCTGCAGTAAAGAGTTGGCTACGGCTCATAGAAGCTGAGTAATAACCAAGAGCAGATTTACTCATGTTAGTAATATCGTCACTAGTCAATAGGTAGTTGTCTGGATGCATATAACCACCTGTCAAACCGTTCAATGGGAAATATTGGTCAGGAGAAGTAGAAGTCTTCCAAGCCATATACTCATAGTATTTATCCCAATCAGGGTAAGTACCTGCGGCTGCAGTCTTATAATCAGCAGGAGGTTCAGAACCTGGAGCTGTTACAACAGGAACCACATTGCTATCATCCCAACGTGGAACACCGTAGCTATCAGAAGCAGAGTGGCTCACATCATAACTAGCACGAGCTACGATTTGGAGATTCTTAACTGGCTTGAAGGTCACGCTACCGTTGATTACGTTACGTGTCTTCTTAGCTAGACCATAGTCATTGTAGATAGCATAGAGAGGACTCATAGGTGAGCTAGTCTTGTCGGTATCGCTCCAATAACGGTGAGAAGGAAGACCATTATCGTGTTGATAGTTAGTAATATCGTTGTTGATAGGCCAACCATATACTGAACTTACACCACTAGTAGAACGAGATTTGGTATCGGTGATGTTCACACCCATTTGGAATGTCACCCATTTTGCTGGAGTATAAGAAGCCTTGATGAGTGCACCGAAGCGTGTCTTATAATCCTCAGGAGTGATACCCTCAGCATTAGACCAGTTAGCAGAAGCATACGCTTGGAATTTCTCGCTACCACCGTTAATAGAGAAGTCATACTTGTGGTAGAAACCTGTCTTGATGTAGTTGCCGATATTATCGTAAATCACATCGTTCTCACCTAACATAGGTCCCCAACCGCCAGAGGTTTTATCTTTGTAGAAACCTTGTGCACCAGGACCATAAGTTTGTTGGAGTCGAGGAAGACGAGTTGCTTGATCCCATTGCCAACTACCATTAGCTTGCACTTTGATTTTACCCGCCTCACCTTGTTTGGTAGTAATCATGATGACACCATTGGCAGCATCTTGACCATACAAAGCAGCCGCCGCAGCACCTTTGAGGACAGTAATATTCTCAATGTCGTTAGGGTTGATATCCGCAGCTGTAGAACCACCACCAGAGATAGCCACACCGTCAAGAATAAAGAGAGGCTCGTTACTTGCAGCACTGTTCACAGAAGAGATACCACGGATAATAATTTGACTACCAGAGTTTGGTGAACCACCAGCGGTGGTCACAGACACACCTGCAATCTTACCTTGGAGAGAGTTAACGAAGTTAGCGCTCTTGTTCTCAGTCAAAGCCTCACCACCGATGTTTTGTACAGCGAAGTTCAAGCGTTTTTTCTCTTGAACCACACCCATCGCAGTTACCACCACCTCTTCCATAGCAATCGCATCGCCCTTGAGGGTAACATCCATCACTGGACCAGACACTTTGAGCTCTTGTGAAGAGAGACCTACATAACTAAATACCAAAACAGCGTCATCAGCCACTGTCAGCTCATAAATACCATCAAAGTCAGTAATAGTACCGTTTGATGTTCCTTTCTCAAGAACGGATGCACCGATTACAGGAAGTCCGTCCTCCGCAGAAATGACTGTACCAGTTACTGTAATGCTAGCCATCATAGCTGCAGAACAGAACAAGCAAGTCAACACAAAGAGTATTTTCTTCATAAATATCAGATATTAAATTATTTATCTATTTATTGTTTATTCTCACGATATGCGTCCATCGCTTTCTTCACGCCACCATGGAGGAGCAACAAGTCTTTCGCCTTATCATACTCAAGACCCAATTCCTCAACGAGCATACGAGTACCACGGTCCACCAACTTCTTGTTAGAGAGTTGCATATTGACCATCTTGTTGCCCTTAACACGACCCATCTTGATCATGGTGATGGTGGTAATCATGTTACAAACGAGTTTTTGCGCTGTACCTGATTTGAGACGAGTAGAACCAGTCACAAACTCAGGACCCACCAAAGGTTCAATAGCAATCTCAGCCACTTGACCAACAGGAGAACCTGGGTTGCAAGAAACAGAGGCAGTCAAACAACCAAACTCGCGTGCGCGCTCGAGCGCGCCTATTACATAAGGTGTTGTACCTGAAGCCGCGATACCCACTACCGTATCAAGGGTAGTAATATTGTGATCCAAAAGCTCTTTCCAAGACTTCTCTGGATCATCCTCCGCATTCTCGACAGGGTTACGCAATGCATGGTCACCACCCGCAATAAGACCAATCACGAATGATGGTGGCATACCGAATGTAGGAGGAATCTCACTAGCATCCAACACGCCAAGACGACCACTAGTACCAGCACCCATATAGAAGATACGACCGCCTTGTTTCATGCGCTCCACGATACCTTCCACGAGTTTCTCAATTTGAGGAATACACTCTTTGACAGCCAAAGCCACCTTTTGATCTTCCTCATTCATCTCCACGAGCAATTGACCAACAGATTTTTGGTCCAAATTGTCGTGCAATGAACTTTGTTCTGTAACTTTTGTAAAAGCCATAATTTTGCAGTATTTTTCATTTCTCTTCTCTCGGAGTTCCATCGGTCTTCCTTCGGTATGAACCCGTTATGAACCCGTAAAGAACCCGTAAAGTACAGAGAGAAAACAGGGTTATTACATCGTAGGAACTACATCTTTCTTGTGGTACTCCTTCAAGCCCTCCATAGGACCTTGAAGAATCTTACCTACTTGGAAACCATTGTCAGCCAAAACTTGTTTGAGCACATCTTGGTAATAATAAGCGATTGAGCCAATAAAACCTACAGGAAGCGCAGGATATTGTGGCAAAATACGCTTTGCAAAATAATCGAAGTGATCATAAACGAGTTTTGCGATCAATGGATTATCCATATTCTCAGAGCAGAACTTGCTCAACGAAGCCAAGTAACGGTTAGGGAAAGGTTTGCGGTACACATTCTCAATCACATCCGCAGCAGTAATACCATATTGAGTCAAGAACTTCTCTTTGAGCTCGTCGCTGAGCTGATTCTTCAAGAGGTCAGCCACGAGGCGTTTGCCCAACACAGCACCACTACCCTCATCGCCAAGGATAAAACCAAGAGCAGGAACATTTTTCTCAATCTCTTTACCATTCCAAAGGCAAGAGTTAGCACCCGTACCCAAGATACATGCTACACCAGTCTCCTCACCCAACAAACCACAAGCAGCACCTACCATATCAGAGTACACCTCAATCTTAGCACCCTTGAAGATTTCCTCCAACGCATACACCACCACAGGAATCTTCTCTGGAGTACAACCAGCGCCATAGAAGTAAACGCCTGTAATCTTACCAGCCCACATCTCACCAGCCATCTTAGGCAACAATTGGTTGTTGATGCTATTCTTGATAGCGTCAGATGTTTGTTGGAAAGGATTGATACCATCTGTAAAATACTCGCTACAATGACCATTAGCCGCCATTAAGCACCAATGAGTCTTGGTTGAGCCTGAATCTGCAATTAAAATCATAATTTTTAAATTTATTTAAGTTGTTATTTTGTCATTTTTAGCCACTACACATCAAATAGCTTGCAAAGGTACATATTTTTTTTCACACGCGCAAGAGGTATAGCGTCTTTTATGTTGTAAAACATATAAAAATAAATTATTTCACTTTTTTTTTGCAACCGTTTGCGTAATTAGAAAAATAGATGTAACTTTGCAAGCGATTTAGTATGGATTATTGCGTAAAATCAAAAACAACATATAAATTATGAGAAATAATCTTAGTCAAATGATTTCTCTCAGCAAAATTGAAGAGAAATTGTACCGCCCAGCGGACGCTTACGAGCAATCACGCGTAACCCGCATGGAGCACGTAAACACAACTATAGTAGAGAAACCTCAAGAGGGTATCGCTGCTGTAGCTGCACGTATCGCTAGTTTGATCAACCGCCGCGCTGCAAATGGTCAAAAAGCCGTTCTCTCATTGGCTTCAGGTCGTTCTATGCGCGACTTGTTTGTGGAACTTGTTCGTCTTCACAAAGAGGAGGGATTGAGTTTCAAGAACGTAGTAGTGTTCGGATCTTATGAGTTCTATCCATTGGCAGACGCTTCATTGGGTAGCATGGGTCAAATTAAGAGCCAACTGCTTGATCAAGTGGATATTCTCCCTGAGAACGTGCACACTTTCCCAGGCGACCTTCCAAAAGAGACCGTATTCACCTTCTGCGAGGAGTACGAGAAAGCTATTGAAGCAGCAGGTGGTATTGATATTCAAGTACTTGGCATTGGCCAATGCGGCAATATTGCCATGAACGAGCCTGGTACACAACCTAACTCTTCTACTCGCCTTGTGATCATGGACGGCAACTCTCGCGTGGACGCTAAGTCACTCTTTGGCAACATCGCACAAGTGCCTACATGCGCGATCACATTAGGTATTGACACTATCCTTCAAGCGAAAGAGGTGATTCTCCTCGCTTTCGGTCAGCACAAAGCTGGCATCGTAAAACAAGCTATTGAGGAAGTAGCTTCAGCAGCTTGCCCTGCTTCATACTTACAACTTCACAAGAACGCTTCATTCGTTATCGACCTCGATGCTGCTGGTAAGCTCACCCGTATCAATCACCCATGGAAGGTGACCAACTGCGAGTGGACTGACCAACTCGTTCGCCGCGCAGTAGTTTGGCTCTGTGAGCAAACCAAGAAGCCAATCCTCAAACTCACCAACAAGGACTATAACGATTTCGGACTCAGCGAGTTGATCACCAAATATGACTCTGCATACAACTGCAACATCAAGGTATTCAATGACTTGCAACACACCATCACAGGATGGCCAGGTGGTAAACCAAATGCAGACGACACCAACCGTCCTGAGCGCGCTAATCCATTCCCAAAAGATATCGTAATATTCTCTCCTCACCCAGATGATGATGTCATCTCTATGGGTGGTACTTTCCAACGCCTCATCAACCAAGGTCACAACGTACACGTGGCATACGAGACTAGCGGTTGTATCGCTGTTTGCGACGAAGAGGTAGTACGCTTTATGGACTTCATGAAGGGTTACAAGCAAATGCTTATCCCTGGCGATGAGGTGATTGAGAAGAAGTACGACGAGTACATGAACTTCTTCAAGAACGAGAAAGTGGGCGACAACGACACCCGCGAGATCCTCAACCTCAAGGCGCTCATCCGCCGCGGCGAGGCTACCGCTGCTTGCCGCTACATGGGTCTTCCTACAGACCATATCCACTTCCTCAACTTGCCATTCTATGAGACAGGTACCATCAAGAAAGGTCCTCTCTCACAAGCTGATGTGGATATCGTGAAGGCTCTTCTTGAGGAGGTTAAACCACAACAAATCTTCGCTGCTGGCGACCTCGCTGACCCTCACGGCACACACCGTGTATGTCTCGACGCTGTATTGGCTGCTCTTGATGAGCTCAAGCACACCGCCGCATGGGATGAGTGGTTGAAAGACTGCCGCATCTGGATGTACCGTGGTGCATGGATAAGTCGGATCGTAGCCATGTCGTTCTGTGGGCCAAGGAGTTGTAGTGGGGATTTGTCT
>JAZQTO010000075.1:0-9990 GCA_045630805.1 Paludibacteraceae bacterium | reverse complement strand
GTTAGCGATGATACCGGTAGAACGGCCGTTGAAACGTGCGAAACCGCAGATGATGTTCTTAGCGTAGTCTTTTTGAACCTCCATGAAGTCGCCGTTATCTACGATAGTGTAGATGATGTCCTTCATGTTGTATGGTTTGTTTGGATCATCTGGAACGATCTCGTTCAAGCTCTCCTCTACACGCATTGGATCATCGGTGCAGTTCATAAGTGGAGCCTCCTCCATGTTGTTTTGTGGGATGAAGCTTACCAAGCGACGAACCTCTGCCAATGCCTCTTCCTCTGTAGCTGCTACGAAGTGAGTAACACCAGACTTGGTTGCGTGCACCTTAGCACCACCCAATTGCTCTACGGTTACGTCCTCACCTGTCACACTCTTCACTACCTTTGGACCAGTGATAAACATATATGAGTTGTTCTCGGTCATCATGATGAAGTCGGTCAACGCTGGGCTATAAACCGCACCACCGGCGCAAGGACCAAAGATCACAGAGATTTGTGGAACTACACCTGAAGCCAAGATGTTACGCTCGAAGATCTCTGCGTAACCTGCCAATGCGCAAGCACCTTCTTGAATACGTGCACCACCTGAATCGTTCAAACCAATGATAGGAGCTCCGAGTTTCACAGCTTGATCCATTACGTTGCAGATCTTGAGCGCCATGGTCTCGCTGAGTGAACCACCGATTACGGTAGCGTCTTGTGCGAATACGAATACGAGGCGGCCATCGATAGTACCACTACCTACTGCTACACCGTCACCCAAGAATACTTTTTTCTCCATACCGAAGTCGTGGCAACGGTGTGTGAGGAACATGTTTACTTCCTCAAATGAACCCTCATCGAGGAGCATGTTGATACGCTCGCGAGCAGTATAGCTGCCCTTTGCGTGATGTTTTTCTACTGCTGCTTCACCGCCACCGGCTGCTACCTTCACGCGGTTGTCAATCAGTTTTTGCAATTTTGTTGTATCCATTTCTATACTTGAATTTTTGTTAGTTTTCAGTTTTCACCTTTCACTTTTCAGTTACTTAGGTTGCTCGCAGAGCTCTGTCAAGATACCCTTGGTTGATTTTGGGTGCAAGAACGCGATCATGAGGTTCTCAGCGCCTTTGCGTGGAGCTTTGTCGATGAGTTGGATGCCAGCTGCCTCTGCCTCTGCCAATGCCTCCTCTACGCTATCAACGTTGAATGCTACGTGGTGAATACCACCCTTGCCACCGTTCTTCTCGATGAACTTAGCGATGGATGACTCTGGGCTAGTAGCCTCAAGAAGCTCGATTTTTACTTCACCTACTTTGAAGAAAGCGGTTTTTACTTTTTGGTCAGCTACCTCTTCGATAGAGTAGCATTTACCACCAGTTAAGAACTCGAAGAAAGGCATAGCCTCTTCCAAACTTGTTACAGCGATTCCAAGATGCTCAATGTGAGTTGGTTTCATTGTTTTTAGATTGTTTTGTGACTTCGGATGGGGTTGAGTACTTATTCCTGTTCCTCGATCCTCAGTCGGGTTAATGTATAAAGTTGTTTTTATTTATTTGTTTCAATTTGCCCGTATTTTCCAAAATACCTTGCAAAGGTACTACTTTTTTTTGAATCGTGCAAATAAATAATTGTTAATTATTTTTTAATTCGTTTTTTGTTACTTGCGATTGTCAATTTCATGTCTAAAAATAGGAGTAAGTTGTGTACCTTTTATATGTGCTCCGTGTAAAAGACCAAGGAACGACCTATGAACTCCCAACCACTAAAAAGTACTTTTTATTAAGATTTCTTTTTCTCTAAACCCTAAACTATAGGCGCGAAGCGCCGTCCACTAAACCAATAAATGGCGAAAAGTTTGCCATTTTTTTGCTCAATTCAAAATAATTCACTACCTTTGCGGTCGAAATTGGTCCCTAAGGTGTTAGGGAGAATAAAATAAAAATACAAAACAGCGTTTATTGACGCTTTGTTCTTGGCTCCTTTGAACTTGGAAACTTCATAATTTTAACCGAGGACAATGCAACGATAGATGTCTGCGTATGTGTATTTATACATTCACCTTTGGGTGAATTGTATCTATATACGGCGTGGCTTCTTGGTTGCTTGTTCAGTTAAAACGGGTATTCCAAGACCTAAAAGGAGCGGGACAAGTAATAAGAAGTCCCGCTTTTATTATGCCATAGCATTGCGCAAGACGCATAAAACTATCAATCTATGGCCCGCAAAGACCTTGCCCAAGCGAAAGACGCAAAAAAGGATGAGTTCTACACTAAATTAGATGACATTGCAAAGGAACTCAAAAACTATCGTCCTTATTTCAAAGATAAGGTTGTATTTTGCAACTGTGATGATCCATACGAAAGTAATTTCTTCAAGTACTTTGCACTTAATTTCAACGCGTTGGGGCTAAAAAAACTCATCGCTACTTGTTATAATGGTTCTCCTATTGCGGGTGATGAATTGCCATTGATTTTTGAAATTGCAGAACCAGAACCCAAAAAGATTGCCTACAAAGTGGAGATTACCGAAGTGCACGACTATAACAATGATGGTGCAATCAATCTCGCTGATGTACAATATCTTATTCAAAATGAGAAGAATGTACTTTCTATTTTGAAAGGCAACGGATCATTTGATAGTACAGAAAATATAGAGTTACTCAAAGAAGCAGACATTGTGGTAACTAATCCGCCATTCTCATTATTCCGTGAGTTTCTATCTCTATTGGATGAGCATAGAAAACAATTTATCATTATTGGTAACACCAACGCGCTGACTTACAAAGAAACATTCAAGATGTTTCAAGAAGACAAAATTCGCACTGGTTATACCAATTTTAATGTAGGTATGTTCTTCCAAGTGCCAGATGCCTATGAGAAATTTCATCATATAGAAAATGGTAGAAAAGTGGCACGCGTATCTACATCTTGCTGGTTTACCAATTTGCCCGTTTCTAAACATAATGAAGACCTCATTTTATACAAACACTATACGCCTGAAGAATATCCTCATTATGAAAATTATGATGCTATAAATATAAATACATATACAGATATTCCGTGCGATTATGATGGTGTAATGGGGGTTCCTGTTACTTTCTTAGATAAATACAATCCAGAACAATTTCAAATTTTGGAATTGGGTATTGTTGGTAGTTGTACCTTTACTAATATGCGCAAAATGGAAATTCTTGACAAAGAAGGAAGACCAACAGGAAAGTATACAATCAACGCAAAAGGAACACTATACCGAAAATACAATCCATCTACGGATAAAACACCAGCTTTCAAGGATGTTGAAACGGGGGATTTGTATTCAAGTATTTACGCCCGTATATTAATCAAAAGAAAAAAATGACACTACCATGAAAATAAAACTACACCAAATTAAGATTCGTGAATTGTGCGCGAATTACACAGACCTCAGTGTTCAGGAGGAAGGTATCACAGGTTATAACGGACGCCTTAATATCCGTCCTAAATATCAGCGTGAGTTTGTCTATGATGAGAAGAAACGCAATGCCGTTATGGAAACCGTTTGGCAGGGTTTCCCTCTTAATGTAATGTATTGGGTGCGCGTGGCAGATGAACTATACGAAGTGCTTGATGGTCAGCAGCGTACAATTTCTATCTGCTCGTTTATCGCAGGAGAATATATGATGTATTTCGATGGCAATTTGCTCGGCTATTACAATATGACCGAAGAACAACAGAATAGAATACTGGATTACGAACTACAAGTGTATATCTGCGAAGGAACAGACGAAGAGAAACTAAAATGGTTTAAGACTATCAATATAGCAGGCGAGAAACTAACCAACCAAGAAATCAATAACGCCATCTATTCTGGT
This sequence comes from Paludibacteraceae bacterium, assembly GCA_045630805.1. Classification (GTDB taxonomy): domain Bacteria; phylum Bacteroidota; class Bacteroidia; order Bacteroidales; family Paludibacteraceae; genus Colicola. The sequence continues at coordinate 6,156 of JAZQTO010000075.1, read as the reverse complement.
TCGTGGGTTACGCAAGCTAAACGGTATTTCTCAAAATCCAATTGCGTTGCTCACAAGATAGCCTCTGATTTTATGAACTGCAAACCTATCCGCCAAGAGTATTTTGAGACTGCACTTTATTGGATAGCAGATAAACAAGGCATTACATTGGAACAATATATGGCAAAACATCAGCATGACACAGATGCCGATGAATTGTGGCAATACTTCCAAGATGTCATTCATTGGACAGATAAACTTTTTGGGCGCAAATATAAAAAGGAGATGAAAGGTGTGCAATGGGGCTTGCTTTACAATCAATATCGCGATACTACACTAACAGCTACTGCCATTGGCGCTGAAGTGGCACAACTGATGCGTGATAGCGATGTAGAAAAGAAATCGGGTATATTCCATTATATCTTTGATCACGATATTCGCCACTTAGGTATTCGTGCTTTTGATGATAATACCCGCCGAGAGATTTATGAGAAGCAAGATGGTATATGTCCACTTTGTGGCAAGCATTTTGAGATTGAGCAAATGGAAGCTGACCATATTACACCATGGGTAGAAGGAGGACGCACCATTGCTTCTAACTGCCAAATGCTTTGCCGCGATTGTAACCGCAGAAAGTCAGCAAAATAAATTCCTGCGGACTTTTTGAGGGAGGCGAAAATCTGTTCGCAGGAAGTCCGTGGGATGGAGGCGATAAGGTTATTAGGTGATAAGGCGAATCCGCATAATCGAATGAGAAAGAATCGGTTATGCGGATTTATTTTTGATTTGTGTGAACAAAATATAGGATGCAGTTTTAGCGGTTATTGCGGTTATTGCGGTTACCGCAATAACCGCAGAAACCGCAATAACCGCAGATAGAAATGGACGGATAGGAGATAGTGGCAATAGCCGTACTAGTGATTCTGGGAGCATGGTTGAAGATTCGCAGCAACTATCTCATCAATCCTAAGTGGTATCGGTGCTCAGTAGGATAGGCAAGAGATGTGAATCACATAGTTATCGTATAGTAATCATATAGTATGAACCCGTTATGAACCCGTCAAGAACCCGTAATTGGTAGTTCAAGATTTACCTCGCTCAACGAATTCAGATGGGGTGCAACCGACGATGTTGGTGAAATGTCTCCATGCAGTTGTACGAGAGCGATAACCCGCTTCCTCAAAGAGAGTTTGGATAGAGGCGTTGGGGTCTTTGCGTAATTGTTGGCAAACATAGTCAATGCGCCTATGGTTGAGCATGTCCGAAAGGTTGGCAAAGCCTAGTAGTTTGGCCGCTTGCTGAATATAGGTGCGATTAGTGCCTACTAGATGTACAATCTTGTCTCCTGTAAGTTCGCTATCTTGCCATACCTCTGGTTGGTTCAAGAGTTGTTGTAGGGCTTGGGCGACAGTGTTTACTGTGTTTTGTGTAGTGTGGGGTAGTTGATCCCACGTGTAGTAGTCGCGTACCTTCTCAAGGGGTACGTGAATGCGCTCATAATGCACGAAATGGATCACTACCACAGTTAGTAGAAGGTAGAGTGTTTCGTGTGTTATATATCCTATATGAAATTGCAATCCCCGGCTAAATATATAAGATATACATAGCGAGATGGTGATGATTACGAGGATGGTGTGGTATTTCTTAACGAGTGTTGGTTTTTGTTGTTGATGCAGAATAATCAGGTAGATGAAATAGGGTAGGTAAATGCCCAAGAATACAAGTCGAGCAATAATGTTGGGCTCAGTAATGTGTGCGTGTAGTTCGGCTATGTTGCAGATCTCCGTGATGTGCCCATAGAGTGCAAACAGTAGTATGGCTGCGGTGCATAATAGACTAGGTAAGAAAAGCAGGAATATGCGTTTGATGTTGAGCCATTGTGGGCGAAGCAATTCGATGATATAGCACAAAAGTACCGCAAAGATGTAAAAACCAGGTATATTGATGAGCGGATCAAGTAGTTTGTATGATTCGGGGGTAAATCCTTGGTTTGCCACCAATGCTATCTCCACGGTGGAGGCGATTGCCGAGACAACAAAGAAGAGAAAAATATAACGCCATGAGCGATCTTGTGGCTCGTGGTGCTTTAGGTATATAAGGATGGCGGCAGCCGACTGTACAAAGACGTGTATGCCTAGTACAATGAGATTGAAGATGGATGTAAAGTCGTTAAAATGCATATCGATTGCAAAGGTAGTGATTTTTTCTGGTATGTGCAATAAAAATCTGTAAATTGTTATATTTTGCCAAAATGAAACATTATTTTGCAATGATAAAACGCTGTTGTGTGAAAAAAACGCTATCTTTGCAGCAGTTTTTGGTTTAGCCTATTTTAAAACAAATAATTATTAACATTTTAAATTGAAACGTTATGAAAAAACTTCTTCTCGTTGCTATTTTGGCAGTAGCTGGTTTTGCAGCAGTAGTAGCGCAACCTCGCGCCATTGGTTTGAACATTGGTTATGGTCTTGATGTGTCTTACCAACATTCTATCGGTGAATCTAACATGATTGACTTGTCGGTTAATATTCCAGCCTTTGCAGGTATTGGTGCAACGGCTACATATGATTGGGTTAACCCATTTGGTACTCAAATTCCTTGGAATAACAAAGGTGAGTGGAATTGGTCACTCGGTGCGGGTGCTGGTTTGGGTATCTATGGCTTTCAAGCTCCACAACTCTATGTAGGTGCTGTAGGTCATGTTGGCGTTTCTTATGACTTCTGGTTCCCATTGCAATTATCTGTTGATTGGCGTCCAAACGTAGGTATCGTAACCGGTCCTTTAGGTGGTGGCAATGGTGGTAGTTATGACGATGGTTGGGGTATGCCAGCTAAAGCTGCACCTGCTGGCTCTGGTGTTGCATTTAATGCGTCTGGTCTATATACTGGTATAACCATTGGTGTTCGCTATCTGTTTTGATTATTATTGGAACTATATATGAGTTGACACAGATTTTATTTAAACGACGTAAAACAGAAAAATCGCCTCAATCGGGGCGATTTTTTTTGCGTATGTGCGAAAAAAGCAGTACCTTTGCAGAAATTTTTTTACAATGGTCAATAGTTGCTTGAAAAGATTAGAATATATGAAGAATGTAAGATGGATGATATGCGTGGTGTGCTTGGTGATGATGATGCCATTAGCCAATGCACAAGATTCAACCAGCGTTAAAGAAAGACCTAAAGTAGGATTGGTATTATCCGGTGGTGGCGCTAAAGGTGCAGCCCATGTGGGTGTGCTCAAGTACTTGGAAGACAATGGGATACCGATTGACTATATCGCAGGTACTAGCATGGGATCTGTAGTGGGTGGCATGTACGCCCTAGGATATTCTACGGATGAGATTCTGGATGTGCTCAGCAGTGCAGATTGGAATCGTCTCATAAGCAACGAGGTGGACAGAAGAAAAATATCTTTCACCCGCAAACTGGAGAACGAAACGATGGCGTTTACTGTACCATTTTCGCTAAAGCATAAAGAGGATATGCAGTCTAGAACGTTTAAGAACTCACTGCCTAAGGGTTTTGTGACGGGAGATAATATCATCAACCTCTTTAACTCGCTGGCTGTTGGGTATGCCGATTCGCTCTCGTTTGGTCAGTTGCCCATCCCATTCTTGTGTATAGCGACCGATATGTTGAGCGGTGAGGCAGCCGTGTTGGATAAGGGCGAATTTACGAAAGCATTGCGAGCGTCTATGGCGATACCCGTGTTGTTTGATCCTGTAAAAATGAATCAAACGCTCTATACGGATGGTGGATTGACCTGTAACTTCCCCGCCGAGCAATGTAAAGCGATGGGAGCAGATTATGTGATAGGTGTAAGTATGTCTCCAGGTTTGGAGGATGATCCCGAGAATCTCTCCTCTGTTTTGTCGCAAATCAAACAGCTCAAGGAAATCATGACCGATAAGGATTTTGATCGTTATCATGAGCAATGCGATATCTTTATTAGTCCCGATTTGAAGGGAGTAGGCATGTTGAGTTTTGATGCAGAGAGTGTGGCTCGCGTGACCCAGAGTGGTTATGAGGCGGCGTCAGCTCAGGCAGAAAAGTTTGAGGCGCTGAAGCGTGTAGTTTTCTCGCAATCAACGGATTCGGTACCTAAGAAAATAAATCGCAAGAAAGCGGTGAATATCATTAGAAATAAGGTGTTGATATCTGGGATAGAGTTTGTGGGTGTAAGTAAGGAGTTGGACAAGTGGATGCGTCGCGTATGTAGAGTGGATGTGGGTGATGTGGTGAACAAGAATGATATTGATGAGTCGGTGTCTATCTACTATGGAACGGGTAACTTTAAGAGTGTTACTTATACGCTTCACGAAGACCCAGTAACAAGCGATGGATATATCTTGAGGTTTAATCTTGTGGAGAAGAATCCTCACGATTTTGGTTTGGGATTCCGCTTTGACTCGCAGGATATGCTCTCGGTGCTCTTGCATGTGGGAATCAATAGCAACCGAATGAGCGGTTTTAAGACGAATTTGGATGCCAAATTGGGTGGAAATCAATGGTTGAAGTTGAATGTATCATATGGACATTTGTTGTATCCAAAAATCAATTTTGCTTATCATTTTAGGAACTCCGAGTTGGATGTGTATGATATGGACCAATTGGAGATGAACGAGAAGTTTTTGCAGCATAAGTTTAGGGTTTATCTCTCTGAGAATCATACAAGAACGTTTAGTGTGGGTGCGGGTTTGGAAATGGAATTGATGACTCCAAGGAAGGTGATGTATTCGGATAAAATTGCGACTCAAGAGGCGGATTACAAGGGTGTGAATACGTTGGGAACGTTTGCTTATTTTGCTTTTGATAACCTCAATAAGAATCGCTTCGCTACGCGAGGAGTGAAGGGTAGGGTGGATTTTAATTGGAAGGATTGCACTTTTACGACTAAGGGTATAAGTAAGTTCCAAATGGCTTCGTTGGTTTATGGATTTGAGGGGTATGTGCCTGTGATTAGGGATCGGTTTGTTTTGGTGCCTCAGTTGTATGGCAGTTTTCTGTTTGGTAAGGGTGCTGTGAGTGGTAAAGAAGGTGGATGGAATGATTTGTTCAAGGGGCCAGTACCTATGTATCCATATTTGAACAATATTATTGGCGGTGCTGAAATGGGACGATATATAGATCATCAGTTGCCATTTATAGGTGTGAACAAGACGTCTTTTGCGTTTAATAATCTGGCGATTGCTCGACTTGATATGAGAGTGCGCGTACATAAAAATCATTATTTGACGGCTATGGTTAATTATGCTCGCTCAAGTATAGATTTCCCTAATTTCTTCAAGAAGAGCGAAGAATTGCTTTGGGAGGGTCTCTACGCTTATAACGCATCCAACTGGTGGGGCGCGGGAATACGATATTCGCTAGATACCAAAATAGGTCCGCTAGAGTTTGATATTAGTTCGTCTAATATATCCAAAAGCGTAAATCTCTATTTTAGCTTGGGATATTACTTCTAGTTGCCTGTCCAAGTGGTTATAATTGCAAGCATTGCCGATAGATAAATCTATCTTTTTTTCAAAAAAAATGCTCGTTTTCTTGCGTATGTGCATTTTTTGTTGTACCTTTGCACGCTTTTTTGCGGGTCTGTGCGCTTATGCGTATGCGTAGGGTATGGTTCGCACGAGAAAAAAGCAAAAAATAATGTTTAACTTTTAACGGAAAGTGAAGTCGTTTTGAGGCGAAAGGCTAAAGGCTGAAGGCGAAAGGCGATGTATAGGCTTTCCACAAATGCTAAATTATGGCAGAAAATCTTTCACTCCAGAACTTCGACTGGGATGCATTTGAGAACGAAGCTCAAGGCAAACAAAATGAAGAATTAGTTGGTAAGTACGATCAAACCCTCAGCGCAATCAAAGATCAAGAGGTAGTAGAGGGTACAGTAATGTCTATCAACAAACGTGAGGTAGTAGTAAGCGTAGGCTTTAAGTCTGACGGCGTTGTACCTGCTGCTGAGTTCCGCTACAACCCTGAGTTGAAAGTAGGTGACAAAGTAGAGGTTTACGTAGAGAGCCAAGAGGACAAGAATGGTCAATTGGTACTTTCTCACAAAGAGGCTCGCGCAGCTCGTAGCTGGGACCGCGTAAACGAGGCTCTTGACAACAACGAGGTAGTTAAGGGTTACATCAAGTGCCGTACTAAAGGCGGTATGATCGTGGATGTATTTGGTAC
>JAZQTO010000074.1:0-2449 GCA_045630805.1 Paludibacteraceae bacterium | reverse complement strand
GGCATAGCTGCATTTCATTAGAGCAAAAACAAAATCTTCCTTGAATTGACAATAATTGATGTCTGAATTGACGAAAATTGTCTTTTAATATAAAATCAGTGTCAACTCGTATATAGTTTCCTAAAAATATCGCGAGGCATTGCCCCGCGATATTTTTTATATGTTTTTGCAATCTTATTCTTCAGTAGTTTCTTCTGTGGTTTCTTCTTGGGTTGCTCCCTCTGGAAGACCATAGTCATTTTCGCCTTCATCACCGGCGAAGAAGAGGAAGATGAAATTGACGATAGGACATAGAATCCACCAACCGCTACGGTTAATATCGTGATAACGACGGATTTGCACACAAATATTAGGTATAAGAATCAATATGCTTAGTCCCCAAGTTAGGATGGTTGAGAGGAATTCTAAACCCATAAAATAGTCTAAAATCACCCCCAACAAACTAACTGCGATACTTGCTAAAATGGTAAAGAGATACCACCACCAATACTCTGAGCGGCTTGCTCGTCCTTCTGCGTTGAAATAATTAGAAAAAACATGTTCAACAGATTCTACGAATGTCATAATCTTCAAATATTAGATTGTTGTCCTACTCACTTTTGGCTTTTCGGCTACTCCATCAAAACTGTGCTACAAAAGTACAACAAATAATTGAGATAAGCAAATATTTAGTGGTTTTCTTGCAAATATTCTTTTTTTTTTGTACCTTTGCACGATTTTGGATGAGTGTGCTGTTTTGTGCCTCAAGAAATAATCTAAGATACTTGATTTATAAGAATATATGGGCAAATTGAATGCGGTTTTGGTGGGTTTGATTACTCCAAACCAAAATGAGGAACGAACAAAAGAATACTTGGACGAGTTGGCTTTCTTGGCTGACACCAATAATATTGCGGATGTCAAGCGTTTTGTACAACGCCTTGACTATCCTAACACAACCACATACGTAGGCGAAGGCAAATTGCAAGAGATCAACGAGTATATCAAGAGCCTTGCTGACACGGACGACTTTATTGATATGGTGATTTTTGATGATGAGTTATCTCCTCGTCAGTTGCGCAATATCGAAAAAGCCCTTAACGCACACAATCAAAATGCGATTAAGGACAACCACGTACAGCCTGTACGTGTGATAGATCGAACTATCTTGATTTTAGAGATCTTCCTCAAACGTGCGCAGACATCCTATGCGAAGACGCAGGTAGAGATGGCGCACTTGCAGTATATGCTCCCTCGTTTGACCCGCATGTGGTCGCACTTGGACCGTCAGCGAGGCGGTGGAACCACCAGCCGTGGTATGGGTGAAACGCAGATTGAGGCGGATAAACGAATCATTGGTCAGCGTATTGCCCTTCTTCGTGAAGAACTCAAGAAGATTGACCGTCAGATGGCTACCCAACGCCAAAACCGTGGCAAGATGGTTCGCGTAGCGCTCGTAGGTTATACCAACGTGGGCAAATCCACCATGATGAACCTGCTCAGCAAGTCTGTGGTCTTTGCCGAGAACAAACTCTTTGCTACTTTGGATACGACTGTACGCAAAGTGACCATAGAAAACCTCCCCTTCTTACTCTCTGATACGGTAGGATTTATTCGCAAACTTCCCCATCACTTGGTAGAGTCTTTCAAATCTACTTTGGATGAGGTGCGTGAGGCCGATTTGCTTATCCACGTAGTGGATATCTCACACCCTAACTTCGAGGAGCAATACGAAGTAGTAGAACAGACTATCAATGAGTTATTGACCAAAGAGACGGAGATTAAGGACTCTGATCCATGGTCAAAGAAACAGCAGAGTGCTCGCAAATCCGAAAAGACAGTGGCGCAAATTCCTAGAATAGTGGTGTTCAACAAGGTGGATGCGTTTACTTATACCCCAAAAGAGGAGGACGATTTGACTCCAATGAAGCGAGAGAATATCTCACTTGAGGAGTTGAAGAAAACTTGGATGGCAAAGTTGCACGATGATTGTATTTTTATCTCTGCAAGGGAGAAGACGAATATCGATGAGCTGAAGGCGTTGTTCTATGATCGTATAAAAGCCATTCATATTCAACGATATCCATACAATGATTTCTTGTTCCAACAATACGAATAGGCTATGGCAATTCGCATAGAACATCTGAACAAATATATCGGCAAGCAACATGTGCTGAAGGATGTGAACTTAACCATTGGCGATGGTGAGGTGATTGGTTTATTGGGTCCTAATGGCGCAGGTAAATCCACCTTGATGAAGATTATGGTGGGTGTATGGGATGCCACTAGCGGAGAGGTGCAAGTGCCCAAGTCTGTAGGCTTCCTTCCAGAGCAAAATCCGCTTTACGAAGATATGTATGTCCGTGAGTATCTGCGCTTTTTCGTAGAACTCCGCACCCCAAAATCGCCGCTTCTACACTCTACACCCTACACTCTACACTCTACACCCTACACTCTACACTCTACACCC
>JAZQTO010000073.1:0-3252 GCA_045630805.1 Paludibacteraceae bacterium | reverse complement strand
GCAACAATTGGCTACTATTACGGGCTTTGCAGCATGCAACCTCCAACCTACTTCTGGTGCAGCAGGCGAGTATGCAGGTCTCGTGACTATCCGTGAGTATCTTCACCAACAAGGTCAAGATCATCGCAATATCCTCCTTATCCCTGCTTCTGCTCACGGCACTAACCCTGCCTCTTGTGCACAAGCGGGTATGATTCCTGTGGTAGTGAAATGCGACGAGAACGGTAACACCGACCTTGCTGACTGGCGTGAGAAAGCAGAGCAAAACCGTGACAACCTTGCTGGTTGTATGATCACATACCCATCTACCCACGGTATCTTCGAGATGGCAATCCGCGAAATGTGCCAAATCGTACACGACTGCGGTGGACAAGTATATATGGACGGCGCAAACATGAACGCACAGATTGGATATACCAATCCTGGTATCATCGGTGCCGATGTTTGCCACCTCAACCTCCACAAGTCCTTCGCTAGCCCTCACGGCGGTGGTGGTCCTGGCGTAGGTGCAATCTGCTGTGCAGAACACTTGGTTAGTGCCATGCCACAAGCAGAGAACAACCGCGTGTCAAGCGCACTCTACGGCAATGCCAACATGGCACTCATCTCTTACGGCTACATCCGTATGATGGGTGAGGAAGGCTTGCGTGAGTCCACAGCAGCCGCTATCCTCTCTGCTAACTATATGGCAGCTAAACTCAAAGATGCATATGGCATCGTTTACACAGGCGTAACAGGTAGAGTAGGTCACGAGCTCATTCTCGACTGCCGTCAGTTCCACTCAATAGGTATCACAGAGTCTGATATTGCTAAACGATTGATGGACTTTGGCTACCACGCACCAACCCTCTCTTTCCCAGTACACGGAACCCTTATGATTGAGCCTACAGAGAGTGAATCACTCTGCGAAGTAGATAAGTTCATCGATGCACTACTAACTATTCGCAAAGAGATTACCGAAGTAGAAAATGGCGAGGTAGATGCCAAAGAAAACGTCCTCGTAAATTCGCCACACGCTGAGTATGAGGTAGTTGCAGATGAGTGGAACCATCCTTATTCTCGCGAGAAAGCCGCTTATCCAGCCGCTTGGGTACGCGAAAACAAGTTCTGGCTCCCTGTTTGCCGTGTGGACAATGGTTGGGGCGACCGCAACCTCGTTGCACGATATAATTAAGAAGTAAAAACTCTCTAAACACTAAACAATAGGCGCTTGCGCCGTCCACTAAACAACATAATATGTCTAAAGGAAAAATTCGTGAACTACTCAAGGACTATCAGCGCATGAAACCGCTGATAGCCATAAAAGAGTACCTAATGATTATCATAGCCACTATTCCATATGCCATTGCGGTCAATTGGATTTTGGTACCACATACCATTGTGGGTGGCGGATTGACTGGTCTCTGCGAGATCATATACTTTGCAACGGACACGTTCGTACCTATTTGGTTAAGTTCGTTCGTATGTAACCTCGCCCTATTGATTGCCGCCTTCTTTACCGTAGGTTGGCGCTATTGTGTGCGCACACTTTGGGGTGTACTCTGGTACACTATTTGGCTGAAAGTTATTGAGATTCCTGCTGAACCAGTGATTTCTGATCCATTCATGGCGGTCATCTTGGGTGGTTTGTTTATGGGTTGCTTCTTGGGTGTGGTATTCCTCAACAATGGTAGTACGGGTGGAGTAGATATTGTGGCAATGATTGTCAACAAATACAAACACCTGCCTATGGGTCGCGTACTCATGGCTTGCGATATTGTGATTATCCTTTGCGCTTATTTCTTACCTGAAATCAAGGAACTTCCATTTGGTAAAGGCTTGGAGAAGATTCTATTTGGTCTCTGCTATACTTTCATGGCTGGAACAGCTGTGGACTGGGTACTCAACCGTACGCGCCAATCGGTGCAGTTCTTCATTTTCTCTACCAAATACGAGGAGATTGCCGAAGCTATTATGACGCAAGTGCCTCGTGGTGTGACACTTATGGAGGCACAAGGTGGCTATTCCAAAGAACCAATCAAGGTAGTCACTACCATCGCTCGCCAACACGAGTCAGCTACCATTTTCCGCCTCGTTAACGCCATCGACCCTAACGCTTTTGTCAGTCAAAGTCAAGTACGTGGCGTCTTCGGACAAGGATTTGAGTCTATCAAAGAAAAGGCATAACCTTTTCTTACCGTTAGAACTTTTAAAACTTTTAAAACACTTAAAACCTCCAAATAGATGGAACATCTATTGCAAAAAACTCCCATCCAACGCACCATACGTGAGTACCTCATGATTGTGCTCGCTCTCTTTCCTTTTGCCTTGATGGTCAATTGGATTTTTGTGCCACAAAACGTGGTTGGTGCTGGACTCACAGGTATTTGTTCCATCATCTACTATGCCACACAAGGACTCTTTACAGAGCTTTTTCCTGAGTATGGTGGGTCTATTCCTTTGTGGATTAGTTCGCTGACTATCAATATTATCTTGCTATTGATTGCTGGCCTAACCGTTGGTTGGCGTTTCTGCATACGCACTCTAGTAGGAGTGATTGCGCTTGCTTTTTGGTATCGTGTTATTCCGATGCGTGCCACACCATTGATCGAAGACCCTGTTTCTGCCTGCCTGGTAGGTGGATTCTTGTTTGGTATCAGTTTGGGTATTGTGATGCTCAATAATGGTTCATCAGGTGGTACAGATATAGTGGCGATGATTATCCACAACTACAAGGATGTATCGTTGGGCAAAGTCATGATTATCTGTGATGCTATCATTATCGCTAGTAGTTATTTCCTACCTATTCCAGAGCAGTTCTATGTAGAGGGAATGGATGTTGTGGACTTCAAAATCAAACGTATTCTCTATGGTCTTTGTATGACCGTCAGTTATACGGTGGCACTCGATTGGGTCATGGCTCGTCTTCGTCAATCGGTACAGTTTTTCATATTCTCTACCAAATACGCAGAGATTGCCACTGCTATTAACCAAACGGTTCAACGAGGTGTAACCGTCTTAGATGGAACGGGGTGGTATAGTCAGCAACCTATCCGTGTAGTTACTGTCTTAGCTCGCAAACACGAGAGTCATATGATCTTCCAGATCATCAAGTCCATTGATCCCAATGCTTTCGTTAGTCAAGCCAACGTCAGTGGCGTCTTCGGACAAGGATTTGATACCATCAAAAACAAATAACCTCTCCCCTCGCCTCTAACCTTTCGCCTTTCGCCTATAGCCTATAGCCCATAACCCATAGCCCGCAGGGCGTCC
>JAZQTO010000072.1:0-5015 GCA_045630805.1 Paludibacteraceae bacterium | reverse complement strand
GTCACGATGAGGTCACGATGAAGTCACGATGAGGTCACGATGGAGATAGGTGGCGAGTAGGGGGCAGGTCATTGGCAAGAAAGAGGGAAGTATATGTAAAATCACATTGTCATCTTAGTGAAAAATAAACTGTACAAAATGTGTATAAGTTGCTGATATACAATTGTTATTTTTATTCTTTTTCTGTACAAATGTCAAAAGGTATTGTTTATTTCGAAAAAAAGCAGTATCTTTGCAGAAATTTTAGAAACAATTAGCTTATGAAAAGAAATCGATGGCTATTATTGGCATTGTTGATGTTCATGACCTATGTGCCCAGTTGGGCGCAGACCATCACCTTGACCAAGGAGTTTCAGACGATGCCGAACGTAAAGGCGTTGGATGTCTATCGCAACCAGTTTGGCGATTGGGAAGTGAAAGATCCTAGTGAGAACTTTCCATACGCAGTCATACGTGTTGGACTGGATGGTACGCCTGAAGAGGTGAAGGAAGCAAAAGAACGATTGAGTTTTCAACTCGGTCGTGTGACGAACGTGGAGACGGTGTTTAAGGATGCACGGAACGAATTGCTGTTCTTGGTGCCTGTGCGTGCACGGAATATTCAAATGTCGTGCGATGGTGCATGTTTACCTCAGATGATGTTTGATAGTCTGGTGGTCTTGCAACCCAATACCGTGTTCTATGGTCGTGTGCATTTTGCGATCAATGATGATACGCGCGACCCTAATACGCTGAAAGATTATCCATTTTATCTGACGGTAGAGCCAATTGATGCCAAGGTGGAAGTTCGTTCGGGATTTATGACTGAGGAGTGGAAATTGGAGAATGGTACTGCACAGCAATTGTTGTTAGAAGGAACATACTACTATACCATTACGGCAGAAGATTATAAGACGGCAGAAGGGTCCTTTGTGGTGGATTCGCAGCATAAAGACACTACGATAGCGTTGGTGCCTAAATTTGGTTGGTTGAGTGTAAAGAGTGACAGTGCGGACTTGTCAGGATTGTCGCTTGAGGTGGAATATTTGAAGCAGAAACAAGTGGTAGAGCTGCCACTAGAGCATGAGAAATGTGGATTAGGACAGTATGCGCTGATTATAAAGAAACCCAAACACCATACATGGAAGACGAAAGTGGTGGTGCACCCAGGCGAGCATGTGGAGGTATATCCTATGCCGCTGAAAAAGGCATATCAACATAACACCTTTGTGTTGGCAGAAGGTGGATTTGCGCTGAATCCTGCATGGAGCGTGGGTCTGATGGCAGGTCAAGTGTATGGCGAGGTGACGCGAGTGATGGGGATAGGATGGTATGTGAAAGGCCGTTCGAACTTCCAGACAACGAAGGCGATAAAAGGACTGCATATCTATGAGGGAGGACTAGTGGGTATCACCGATCCGATAATGCCTGCATATACCGGCAAGAGACGTTTCACGGAATGGAACGTGAATGCGGGTGTAGTGCTGAATTTTCTGAACAAGCGGTCGCTAAACTTGCATAAAAACAGTATGTTTGGTGTGTATGCGGGTTTGGGCTATGGTCAGTATAGTCGATACTGGCAAATCGAGGATGGTCGATGGATTGAATATGCGCCAGCGGCAACGCAAGGAGTGAGCTTTGGCGGCGGTTTGATAGGTAGTATTAAGGGACTGACAATCAGCGCTGGTGTCAATAGTATCATGGCGAAATACATGGAGATAGAAATGGGATTAGGTTGGACATTTTAAAAAGGAGAAGATAAGATGAAAAAGATGTGTAAATATATAGTTGTAGGACTGTTGGCATGTGTCTCTTTGCTCTCTTGTCAAATGGAGGAAGAAGTGCCACAGGTATTCGCGGAAGTCAATAATGAGTTAATAGAGCCATCCTATACATCGGTCGTGCTGACATGTGACTTGATAAGTAATCTGACGATAGCATCTGTGCGTGCGTATGTTTCTCCGACACTCGATTTCGAAGGTGCTGCGTATGGTTTGCTAAGTGATTTGGGAGAAGGAACGTATAGCGGCAAAGTAGAAGGTTTGCAGGAGGCTACATCTTACTATGTGCGTTATGAGATCCGCAATTACTTGTCCTCCTACATGTTGGAACAAGTGAGCGAGTTCCAAACCTTTGCGTCTAGCAGCCCTGTTATCTTTACTAAACAGGTTACGGATATAGATTTTACCACTGCGAGAGTCTTGGCGACGGTGAAGACCGATGGTGGGGCAGCGATACAGGAGCGTGGAGTATGTTATTCGCAGTCTGCCAATCCAACAGTCGAGGATACGAAAGTGGTTTATGGGGATGGACTGGGAGATTATAGTTGTCTGTTATTGTATCTAGAAGAGGGAACGGAATATCATGTTCGTGCATATGCCGTGAATGAGCAGGGTGTATTCTATGGCAAGGATTTAGCGTTTACAACCTTAGCACGAACCTATCATGCGGACCACGAGTATGTGGATTTAGGTTTGTCTGTCATGTGGGCAACATGTAATATAGGCGAGCATATGCCAGAGAAGTCGGGCGATTATTTTGCATGGGGCGAGACGACGCCTAAAGCTAAGTATGATTGGAGTACTTACCTATGGTGTAACTATACAAATGACGCATGGGAGTGCTTGACAAAGTATAATGTACTACTCGAATTGGGTGCGATTGATAAGCAGACGTCTTTGAATCTGTCAGACGATGCCGCTCAACAGAATTGGGGAGGCGACTGGCGTATACCCACAAACCAAGAGATGCGTGAGCTAATATGGCAGTGTGATTGGGTACCTAGGAAGAATGGATATGCAGTGATAAGCAGGGTGAATGGTAATAGTATCTTCCTTTCTGCTGGCGGATGCATGGATGGTAGTTCTATTTCTATGCCAGGTGAAGGTGGTTATTATTGGTCTAATGGACTGAACGTGGATGATCCGAAGACAGCGCATGTATTGTACTTTAATACCATTTATGAGCAGTATCAATACGATACATCGCTTAGCCGTTCGATGGGTTGTTTTATACGTCCTGTTTACCCCAAGAAATAGTAGCAAATATAAGTTTGCAAGTGGAAAAGGAGGCAGAAAATGCTGACTTTTCCACTTTTTTTTAGTAAAAATTGCATATGTGAGAAAAAAATGCTACCTTTGCGCGTTTTTTGCAAAGCAAAAGGGAAATGATTAAACATGACGGCATAATAATAGCGTTGAATGAGGACGGCACCGCCCTCGTACGCATCGTGCAGACGAGCGCATGCGCTGCTTGCAAAGCCAAAGCCATGTGCGCCAGCGCAGAGAGCGCAGAGAAGGAGATGACGGTCGTACTTTTAGGTGAAAACGGAAAGGTGAAAACGGAAAACAATTCTACACAATCCTACTATGTTGGCGATACCGTAGAAGTGATGGTGCAGCAGAAGATGGGATGGAAAGCGGTGGTGTTGGCGTATTTGTTGCCGTTCTTTGTAATGCTGGCGGTGATGTTTATAGGCAATGGGCTATTGGCAATGGGCGATGGGGCGACAGGGCTATTAGGCGACGAGGCAAAGAGAGAAGCAGTGCTTGGTACAGTAGCACTCTGCGCCATGGCGCTCTATTACCTCGTGCTAGGCATGTTTAAAGACAAACTGCAAAAAGAGTTCAGTTTTACTGCAAGGAAGAAAAATAACTAACAAAAATTATAAAAACACAATGAATTTAATTCTGATTTCTTTAGCCGTTTTGGGCGTGACGGGATTGGTAGCAGCCGTACTGCTGTATCTCGTGGCTCAAAAGTTCAAGGTAGAAGAAGATCCACGCATCGACGAGGTGCAAGAGGCGTTGCCTGGCGCCAACTGCGGTGGTTGCGGTTTTGCTGGCTGTCGTGCTTTTGCCGAAGGCTGCGTCAAAGCCGAGACGCTCGATGGACTTCTCTGCCCTGTAGGCGGTGCACCTACGATGAAGACAGTAGGTGAGATCCTTGGAATGGCGGTCGGAAACATCGACCCCAAAGTAGCAGTAGTCCGCTGCAACGGTACGTGCGAGGCACGACCAAAAACGAGCATCTACGACGGTGCTAAGAGCTGCCAAATCCTGCATAACTGCTATGTGGGAGAGTCGGCTTGTCCGTTCGGATGCTTGGGTTGTGGCGACTGTGTGGCAGCCTGCGAGTTTGATGCTATCCACATGAACCCAGAGACTGGTTTGCCAGAGGTGGATGACGAAAAATGTACCAGCTGCGGCAAGTGCGTTAGCGCATGTCCACGCAACATCATTGAGCTGCGCAAGAAAGGCCCTAAGAGCCGTCGCATGGTAGTGATGTGCGTAAACAAAGACAAGGGCGCTGTAGCACGCAAGGCATGTACCAATGCTTGTATTGGTTGCAGCAAGTGCCAAAAAGTATGTGAGTTCGATGCAATCGTCATTGAGAATAACTTGGCATACATCGACTACAACAAGTGCCGTCTGTGCCGTAAGTGCGAGGACGCATGTCCAACAGGTGCTATCCACGCCGTGAACTTCCCACCAAGGAAGGTGAAAACTGAAAACGGAGAGGTGAAAACTGCGCCTGTAGCACCAAAGGCTGCGCCAGTAGTAACTGAGGTTAAAGGCGAAAGGTTAGAGGCTAAAGGCGTAGAAACTAAAAACGAGGAGGCAAAGGCATGAAAAGTACATTCCGTATAGGTGGAGTACATCCACATGATAATAAGCAATATTCTGTTCATCAACCTATCACCGAGTGTGCTTTGCCAGCCAAAGCCATCATTCCGTTGGTGCAACACATCGGTGCGCCTGCACAAGCAGTCGTAGAGAAAGGACAGAAAGTAAAAGTAGGTGAGCTGATCGCTAAAGCAGGTGGTTTCGTGAGTGCGAATATCCACGCGCCTTTCAGCGGTACCATCACCAAGATTGACAGCACCATCGACGCATGGGGCATGAAAATGCCAGCCATCTTCATGGATGTGGAGGGCGATGAGTGGCTCGAGACTATTGATCGCAGCACAGAACTCGTTCGCAAATTAGATTACGAACCAAAAGCCATCATCGATAAGGTGCAAGAGGCAGGTATCG
>JAZQTO010000071.1:0-10498 GCA_045630805.1 Paludibacteraceae bacterium | reverse complement strand
CAGTGATGTCGCGCAATTTTTTGATATCTGCTAATGTAACAGCCATTGTTGTTGTTAATAATTAACAATTAATAATTAATATTATTCCGCTGCAGCTTCTGCTACTTTCTCAGCCTCTGCTTTAGGAGCAGCTTTGCGAACGCGTTGACGGCGCTCTTTTGGAGCTGGAGCCTCAGTTGCAGTTTGTGCTGCAGCTGCCTCTTCGTCAGCTTTCTCTACCTTACGCTCCTCGAGACCCTCTTGGATAGCTGCGCAAACAGCAGAAAGGATAACCTCGATAGACTTGGTAGCGTCATCGTTAGCAGGGATTACGAAGTCGATGTTGTTAGGGTTAGAGTTGGTATCAACGATACCGAATACTGGAATACCCAAACGGTTAGCCTCAGCAACAGCGATGTGCTCTTTCATTACGTCAACTACGAATACTGCGCTAGGAAGACGGGTGAGGTCAGCGATAGAACCAAGGTTCTTCTCGAGTTTCTCACGTTGACGAGTGATTTGGAGTTTCTCGCGTTTAGAGATGTTGTTGAATGTGCCATCAGCCATCATTTTGTCGATAGTTGACATTTTCTTCACAGCCTTACGGATAGTAGGGAAGTTAGTCAACATACCACCAGCCCAACGCTCGGTGATGTAAGGCATGTTAACCTCTTGAGCCTTTTGAGCTACTACCTCTTGACCTTGTTTCTTGGTAGAAACGAAGAGGATCTTGCGACCAGATTTAGCGATAGCTTTCAATGCCTCAGCAGCCTCGTCAATTTTAACTGCGGTCTTGTTGAGGTCGATGATGTGGATACCATTGCGCTCCATGTAGATGTAAGGAGCCATAGCTGGGTTCCATTTACGTTTAAGGTGGCCAAAGTGGCAGCCAGCCTCGAGAAGTTGATCAAAATTTGTTCTCATTTTGTTTGATTAGTTTTGAATTATTTAATGATAATTTATCCATCTGCCACGCTCACGCAGAGAAACGCGCACGCGCGGAATAACAGAGTAATCCGTGGCGAGCAAGTAGTTGCCACCACGGAGTCACTGCTATTTGGATATTAACGTTTACTAAATTGGAAGTGTTTGCGTGCTTTTGGTTGACCTGGCTTCTTACGCTCTACCTCACGAGCATCGCGAGTCATGAAGCCCTCAGCCTTCAACGCTGGTTTGTCCTCTGGGTTGATTTTCACCAAAGCGCGAGCGATTGCAAGACGCAAAGCCTCTGCTTGACCTTTGTAACCACCACCATCGAGGTTCACTTTGATATCATATTTCTCAGCCACTTCAAGTTTGTTAAGAGGTTGCTTAACAACGTATTGAAGAATTGGACTTGGGAAGTACACATCCAAATCACGACCGTTGATTGTGATCTTGCCGGTACCCTCTTGTACATAAACGCGAGCAACTGCTGCTTTACGACGACCTAATGCATTAATCATTTCCATATCTTCAATAATTATTTAAGTGTGTTGATGTCAATTTGTTTTGGTTGTTGAGCTTGCATATTGTGCTCTGCACCTGCAAACACGTGGAGATTAGCGATGATCTTGTTGCCAAGACGGTTCTTAGGAAGCATACCCTTAACCACTTTCTTAACAAGAACGTCAGCACCTTTCTTAGCCAACATCTCTGCTGGAGTCATCTCACGTTGGCCACCTGGGTAACCAGTGTAGCGAACATAAACGCGCTCACTCCATTTGTTGCCAGTCAACTCTACTTTAGCAGCGTTGATGATAATCACATTGTCACCACAATCCACGTTTGGAGTGAAGTTTGGTTTGTACTTGCCACGGAGGAGCTTAGCTACCTTCGAGCACATACGGCCAAGTACTTGGCCCTCAGCATCAACAACAACCCACTCTTTTTGAGCAGTTGCTTTGTTAGCTGATACAGTCTTGTAACTTAATGTATCCATTTGTTTTTTAATGTTTTGACCATGTCGACAGACAACTTTACGTGCTCCGAGAGCCCCACTGCCCAACATGGCGAATTAATATAAATATTAGTTTAAAAAGTTTCAAAAGTTTTAAGGGTTTCAAAGGTGGTTAAACCAAATCGCCCGAAAAAGCGTGCAAAGGTACTACTTTTTTTCCAATTGACCAAATATTACGACATTTTTTTCGCAAAATTCTTTTGGCTGCCACTCTTTCCAAGGATTTGGATAGCCCTTTTGGCACACATCTAGTTTTTCACGGATTTGTTGTTTTGCCACTTTAAGATCGAGTTTCTTCTGCTTATTTTTCGCTAAGCGTTTATCTCTTTTCGCCTCACGAATTTGCTTCTCGCGTTCATAATCCGCATCAAGGCGCTCCATAACCTTGGGATAGATCTTATTGAAAATCTGCGGATTATCCGTATACCAAACTAAAGACGAATCAAATTGTGCTTGGGTTATCCCATGCTTATCCAACACATTCTTATAATAGGCCGCCAGCTCTTGGTCGTGGGAATAGTGATAGCCCGCCACCTGCAATGCGCCATCTGCGCGATGCAGATCATAGAGCACATTACGCATCTCGCGGTTAGACAATACACCACGAGGACGACAACCGATCATCGCCAATAAGATGCATGCTATGCATGCTATTTTTGTGTTAAAAAGTTTCAAAGTTTCAGGGGTTCAAGATTTCTCTTTCTTTGGAAAAATCTGATTCAAACTCTCATCTAAGTCCTTGCGGTAGAACAAGATTATTAAAAAGACCGCCACAGTAATGAACGAATCGGCGATATTAAACACAGGACGGAAAAACACGCACTCACCTGCTGCATTGCGTATCAATGGGAAGTATAGCATATCCACTACACGACCATGAAACCAACCAGCATAACCCCAGATCTTACCATAGAACACGCAGTCTATGATGTTACCCAACGCACCAGCCATTACCATAGCAATAGTCGCCAAATACCCCGTACGTACTTGTTGTTTGTGAATCATTATATGGATATACCAACCAATAACTCCCACTGCTACAATGCGAAACAAAGTCAACAGCAGTTTGCTAAACCACTCTATACCAAAAGCCATGCCATTGTTCTCCACAAACGCTATCCAAAACCACGAAAACACCTCGCGTGCCTCGCCTAACTCGAAATGTGTCTTAATATAGACCTTTGATACTTGGTCCACCACCAATGCTAGCAGCACGATGGCAGACACAAGCCAAGTTTGTTTTTTTATGCTCATAAGCTAAACGCTTTTTTGATCTCCTCTATGCGATCCAATTTCTCCCAAGTAAAGAGCTCTACCTCACGTTCAATGATTTGTCCATTATCTACAAAAGTCTTGGTTACCACCTCGTTGGTACGTCCCATATGTCCGTAACGAGCTGTCTCCTCGTACATTGGTTGTTTGAGTTTCAGAGCTTCAATGATACCTTGTGGACGAAGATCAAACATCTCGTTTACGATTTGTGCGATCTCTCCATCAGACATTGCGACCTTGGCTGTACCATAGGTATTTACGCACACGCTTACTGGTTTTGCCACACCAATCGCATAACTAATTTGCACTAACATCTCCTTAGCTACACCTGCTGCAACCATGTTTTTAGCAATCCATCGAGCAGCATATGCCGCAGAACGATCCACTTTAGATGGGTCTTTACCAGAGAAAGCACCTCCACCATGCGCACCACGACCGCCGTAGGTATCTACGATAATCTTGCGGCCGGTTAAACCTGTATCGCCGTGAGGACCACCAATCACAAAATTACCAGTTGGGTTCACGAGCAATTTGAAATCACCTTTCAAAAGTTCTTCATAACGTGCATCTCGTTTTGCTACGCGTGGCAACAAAATACGGCGTACATCTTCCTTGATTTGCTCTTGAGTAGCATCTTCATCATGTTGGGTAGAAACCACAATTGTATCAATACGAAGCGGTTCACCTTGTTCGTTATACTCTATGGTCACTTGGCTCTTAGAGTCAGGACGAAGATAAAGCATCTCCTTACCTTCCTTACGCACGCGCGCAAGCGTATATACTAAGGTGTGTGCCAAATCAAGAGTCAAAGGCATGTAGTTTTCTGTTTCATCGGTAGCATAGCCGAACATCATACCTTGGTCACCAGCACCTTGCTCGCCAACATTCTCAGTTCCTTGGCCATCCACACCACGCGCGATGTCAGCACTCTGCTCATGTAATGCAGTTAAGATACCACAACTCTCCGCCTCAAACTTATAGGCAGACTTGGTATAACCAATCTCTGCGATGGTTTTGCGTACAGTACCTTGGATATCCACATATTTCTCGCTTGAAACCTCACCAGCCACAATCACCTGTCCTGTGGTCACCATGGTCTCGCAAGCAACGTGTGAATTAGCGTCAAGCGCCAAAAATTGGTCTAGAATGGCGTCGCTGATTTGATCCGCCACTTTGTCTGGGTGTCCTTCACTGACACTCTCTGATGTAAATAAATAATTCATTATTAAGTAAATAAAAAAATCCACAAGCCGACTGTTTGAAGCTTGTGGTACAAGTTTTTAGCATTCTTTTATAGAGGTCGCAAGCAGTCAAATTTATCCTCTTTATCGTTTCGGGCTGCAAAATTACTGCTTTTTTCTGGAATAAACAAATTTTGCAGTATTTTTTAATGACAAAACATAAAACCAATCAATAATCTTGGACCTGTTGGCATTACTAAATCCCATTTATTCAGAGCAAGCAACCAATCCGCACGAAAGGTCATATGCACCTTTTGTGTCATACACCAATCAATACCCACATATGGATTAACATAAAAAAATGAAGTTTTATGCAACCAAGCAGCATCTTCGGCTACCCAATCATCTTGATTCCCCTCAAGCACATATAACGAACGCATTGCACCGCCACCAATCGAGCCTCCAATATATGGCCACACTTTCTCTTTTCTCCAACATGCATCGACGATTAGTCCACCCCAACCTGTTCGAATATAACTACCCTCTTGCAAGATATGTTTCATATTGGTTGCTCCACTATTCATCGTAGAAACAAAACCCTCGCCTCCTACACGTAAGTGTTTCCATAGATGTACACGCAATGCACCACCTAAACCGAACGAACCACCTTGAGGTGAGCACAACACTCCCTCTGAAGTCATAGGTGCATCTGGATTTACGCCAAACAAATAACTAGCATGTCCCATCATGCCGCCACTAAACCCCTGATAAACTTTGGATTGAGACTCGCCAGCAAGCACAGAGTTAGTCAACAAGAGACAGAATAGCAAGATTATATATTGTAATTGTCGATTCATTATATTTGTATTTCCTTTTCAAATTTGTTGCAAAAGTACTACTTTTTTCTCAAACACACAAAAAATATTTGCACGATTGCATTTTTTTCACTACCTTTGCCAAAAATTTCAATATAAACTACATATTAACGATATGAATTGTCTTATTATCGGCTCTGGCCCTGCGGGATATACCGCTGCGATATACGCTTCGCGTGCAAACCTCCACCCTGTACTCATTGAAGGACTACAAGTAGGTGGCCAACTCATGATTACAACTGAAGTGGAGAATTTTCCTGGTTATCCAGACGGTGTAGAACCTTATCAAATGATGGATGATATGCGTCGTCAAGCCGAGCGCTTTGGTACCGAGTTCGTATCTGGCATGGTGACCAAAGTAGATTTCTCATGCTCTCCTAAGAAGGTATGGGTTGAGGATAATCAACTCTATGAAGCAGACACAGTCATTATTGCTACCGGCGCAAGCGCTAAGTTCCTTGGCATCCAATCTGAAGAGGATTATAAAGGTCGTGGTGTCAGCGCATGTGCGACATGTGACGGATTCTTCTACCGCAAAAAGACCGTAGCCGTTGTAGGTGGAGGCGACACCGCCTGTGAAGAGGCTAATTACCTATCTGGCTTATGCGAGAAAGTATATATGATCGTGCGCAAACCTTATCTCCGCGCTTCAGATATTATGCAACAACGTGTGCTTAATAATCCAAAGATTGAAGTTTTGTTTGAGCATAATACCCTCCAACTCACTGGTGAGACAAAAGTTGAGGGCGCAGATCTCGTATACAAGAAAGGTACACCAGAAGAGGAGATTCGTCATATTGCTATTGATGGTTTCTTCCTCGCTATCGGTCATAAACCTAACACAGATCTCTTCGCAGAATTCCTTGAGCGTGACGCAGAAGGATATATCAAAGTTGAAGGTTATAGTCCATGCACCAATGTGCCAGGTGTATTTGCTGCTGGTGACTGTGCTGATCCACATTACCGTCAAGCTATCGTAGCGGCTGCTAGTGGATGCAAGGCCGCTATGGAAGCCGAGAAATACATCGCCGCTTTAGGCTAAGAAGATAAAAAGAGGACGAAAAACAGCTTTTTTTGAAAAAAAATCCCAAAATATTTGGTCAGTTCAAAAAAAAGCAGTACCTTTGCAGCCGATTTGGTAATAATCAATGGTGCCATAGCTCAGTTGGTAGAGCAAAGGACTGAAAATCCTTGTGTCCCCGGTTCGATTCCTGGTGGCACCACACAGAAAAGACTTCAGGAATCCCTGAAGTCTTTTCTGCATTTAAGGAGATTTTGATAAGATACACTATGGAATTGCAAATTATCGCTCACGCACACAATGGTTTTTCACAAAAATTCGGTATTCCTCGCCAAAGTCGAGAAGATTCGGTGATTGAAACACATATTGTATTTACGCCCACGTATCGCGTGCGCGAGGCGCTAAGAGGAATTGAGGAATATTCTCACTTGTGGCTGCTGTGGGGATTTTCGCAATGCGAAAAGGTTAAAGACGAAAGATTAGAGGTTAAAGACAAGGATAGTTGGTCACCTACTGTGCGTCCACCTCGTTTGGGTGGCAATAAACGGATGGGCGTGTTTGCTACGCGTTCACCATTTAGACCAAATCCTATCGGACTGACTAGCGTGCGCTTACTTCGAGTGGAAGACACAACAGAGGGATTAGTATTGGTTGTCAGCGGCGCTGACCTACTAGATGGTACGCCTATCTACGATATCAAGCCTTATCTTAGTTTCTCAGATAGTCACCCCGATGCCAAGAATGGATTTGCTGAAGAATCCAAAGAATACCATTTGGACGTTCAAATTGACGAGACACTTAAACAAGATGTTATTGCTCAAGGATGTCCATGGGATATCTTTAATGAAATATTATCACAAGACCCTCGTCCTGCATACCAGAATGATCCAAATCGCATCTATCATCTAGACTATGCGAATTGGACCGTTGACTTTGTAGTTCATAATGCAACCGTTTGCATAAAAAAATGTACTCAATTATAGGGATTTTTGGCTTACCCTATTGCACAATTGCAACAAAAGTAGTAATTTTGTAGCGTAAACTACTTTTTAAACATAATAATACATGAAAAAGAATTTTCTACTTCTCTTAGTTGCCTTAGTTTTTGGCACATCAGCAGTAATGGCCTCTTCTTATGGTTTGCTCATAAATGGCGCGAACCAGTTTGTCGGTTCTCCTACAGAAGAGCCTGATTATCAAGGTCGCACTCAGTATGTTGTATCATGTGTACACCTAGAGATAGGTGATGAAGTACAACTGATAGACATGAGTAACAATGCCACATGGATGTCAGATATTGATCAATATGGCGCTTTCCAAAATTTTAGCGGCGGCAAAGAAGACGGATTCATCACGTGCGAGAATGCAGGAACATACGATTTTTACATCAAATTGAAATATGAAGATGATTTATTGTATGTCGTTAGTTCCGAAACATGCTCCTCATCAACCACTGAGGAAGATGCCGACAATGACGATGCAAACAACTCGTCAAAAATTACAAACGCATACACGTCCTCTGTTCCATCGGCATATCATGGCGTAATGCTACAAGCTTTCTATTGGGATTCAAACCAAGATAAGCTTCACGGCAATACTCGTTGGACTACACTCACGTCATTGGCATCAGAAATCAATGCGTATTACGATATGGTATGGTTGCCACCATCAGCCAAATCTTCTGGAGGTGTAGGTTATCTACCATCACAATTTAGCAATCAAACATCCGCTTGGGGTTCGCGTGCAGAATTGGAAAAACTCATTCAAACGCTACACAATGGTGGTACAAAAGTCATTGCAGATATTGTTATCAACCACATGAATAACAAGTCATCATGGTGCGATTTCTACGAGGTGGACTTTGGAGAGTATGGTAAATTTGCTCCTAAGGCAAGTTGGATATGCAAGACTGACGAGGTAAACTCAAATTCTAGCGCGGGCAGTTGCAAGGGTGCAGCCACGGGCGCAACAGATGATGGTTATGGCGGTGAGGCGAACTATGGTGCAGCCCGAGATTTGGCTCATAACCAAGCTAACGTACAAGAATTTTGCAGTGCCTATGCCAAATGGATGATTAACACCATGAAGTACGACGGTTTCCGTTATGATTATTGCAAAGGATTCCACAACTCGCATATTAACCAATACAATACCGCAGCACAAGCCCCATTCTCAGTTATGGAATATTGGGATGGAAATGCGAATGTACTTGAAAGTCGCCTTAGAGATGCGAACTTCAATACATTAACGTTTGACTTTGCGGTGAAGTACACCACATTCAACAATGGTATTGCAGCAGGCAATTACAGTGGTTGTAAAGGTCCAGGTCTATTGGGTAAAGGTCTAGGCAAGTATTCTGTTACTTTCATTGATAACCACGACACTTACCAACGCGACAACAACGAGTTTGGAGGATTAGGCAACTCTATGAAGAGTAGCATGAAAGCTAAACTATTGCAATGCAACGCCTTTATTCTATCTATGCCAGGTGTGCCATGCGTGTTCTACCCACACTGGAAAGAGTACAAGAGCGAGATTAATGCTATGATTCTTGCACGTAAAGCGGCTGGAGTACACTCTGAAAGTCCAGTAAGCGATCAAGGTGATGCCTCTGGTTATCGTGCTACCGTTACGGGTACAAAGGGCACTCTGATTCTTGAGTTAGGCAATCGCGTATCTTCATCTCAAGCTGGTTACACCAAAGCCGCTTCTGGTACAGGATATGCTATTTGGGTTAAGACAAGCACTAGTGCAGCTCCTACATTGATTGTTAGTCCTGGCTCTCAAACCTACAAGACAGAGAGTCTCAAAGTGACCATGACAGCAGTAGCAACCAATGGTACACCTACCATATATTACACATTGGATGGAACCAACCCAAAGAATTCATCCACTAAAAAGAAATACTCCTCACCTCTTACCATCACAGGTACTGTAACACTCAAAGCATATGCTACATTATCTGGTGTGGATAGTGAAGTACAAACACATACCTACACCTACCAAGCGCCACAAGTAACCCCTATCACAGTAGCATTCCAAAAGCCAGCATCATGGAGCAAAGTATATCTATATTCATGGACTGACAAGGGATCTGTGACTGAGTACACAGGCAAGTGGCCTGGCACACAGATGACTAAAGTCAATGCTAGTGGCATGTACTATCATCAATTTGATGCCTCTCTAAAAGAGATTAACTTCATTTTCAACAACGGTAGTGGTACACAATCTTCGGATTTGCGTACCGATGAAGATGTATGTTATGGTTGGGAAGCTAGTGATGCAAAGCTCATTGATTGTCCAGGAACAGATGTAGAAGATGTCGTATCACCAGATACACCTAAGTTGGATATCAATCAACCTATGTATAATATGCTAGGTCAACCAGTCAATGCAACGTATCGAGGTATTGTAATCCAAAACGGAAACAAGTATCTTATCCTATAATATTATCCATTAGAGGGAATAGTACGAACAAAACAATATTAACATATAAACTCAAAATTATTTCATTATGAAAAAAATCTTTACATTTTTTGCAGCATTAGTATGCTCAATGTCAATGTTTGCATTGACATACAATGTGACAGTACCTGCCGGCACTCACGCATGTTATATCGCAGGTGAGATGAACGGTTGGAGCCAAGTTGAAATGACCAAGGTGGATGATACCCACTACACCATTGATGTAGCGGATGCGACCGAGGCGATGAAGTATAAATACTGCTCTGGTCCAAGTTGGGCTTATGTAGAGAAAACTGCAAATGGCGGTGAGGTAGCTGACCGCACATATGCTACTGAGGACGTAGTGGAGGCATGGGCGGCAGTTTATGACCCAAACAATATTCCACCAGTAGGTGAAGCTAAGGACATCACTGTAAAAGCTAAAGTTCCAGCAGAGTGGACTGACCAAATCACCGCATGGGTATGGCCTACTGGCGGCGCTGGCGAGGAGGTTATTCCTACCCAAGATGGTGATTGGTATGTAGTTACCCACAACTGTACTGAGCTCAACATTATTTTTAAGAACGGTGCTGGTTGGAATGGTGATGCTAACCAAACAGTAGATATGACCTTTACCGAGAACACTTGCATTGAGATCACTGCAGGTACTGGCAAAGCAACCTACACAAATGTTGATTGCCCAAGTGGTGAGACACCAGAATTAGGCACCTTGACATACAATGTTACCGTTCCAGAGGGTACACTCGTTTGCTATATCGCAGGTGAG
>JAZQTO010000070.1:0-3897 GCA_045630805.1 Paludibacteraceae bacterium | reverse complement strand
CCTTGCTTGATCTTCATCGGTGTAGGTGCGATGACCGACTTCGGTCCGCTGATTGCTAACCCTAAGTCTTTGCTTTTGGGTGCTGCGGCTCAGTTGGGTATCTTCATCACTTTCCTCTGCGCAAGTGCATTCTTCACTCCTGCTGAGGCTGGTTCTATCGGTATCATCGGTGGTGCGGACGGTCCTACTTCTATCTTCTTGACTTCGAAGTTGGCTCCTCACTTGCTCGGCCCTATCGCTATTGCGGCTTATTCGTATATGGCATTGGTGCCAGTAATCCAACCACCTATCATGCGTGCGTTGACTACTCCTGCTGAACGTAAAATCAAGATGAAACAATTGCGTTCTGTGAGCAAGGCAGAGAAGATTATCTTCCCTATCATCATCACCGCTGTTGTAGCACTTGTATTGCCTGATGCAGCTCCATTGATTGGTTGCTTGATGTTGGGTAACTTGATGAAGGAGTCTGGCGTAGTGGATCGTTTGAGCAAAGTAGCTCAAAACGAGTTGATGAACATCGTGGTGATCTTCCTCGGTTTGTCAGTAGGTGCTACTGCTACAGGTGCTACCTTCCTCAACGTGAAGACTATCTTGATTCTCTGCATGGGTATCGTAGCCTTCGGTATGGGTAGTGCAGGTGGTGTGCTTCTCGCTAAGTTCATGAACCTCTTCTCTAAGGAGAAGATCAACCCACTGATCGGTTCTGCAGGTGTCTCTGCTGTGCCAATGGCTGCTCGTGTGAGCCAGTCTGAGGGACAAAAGGCAGATCCTAGCAACTTCCTCCTCATGCACGCTATGGGTCCAAACGTAGCCGGTGTGATTGGTTCAGCTGTGGCTGCAGGTATCTTGCTCACCATGCTTGGATAATATTGAATTAAGAATTATGAATTAAGAATTTTGAGTTTATAATTCTAAGATAGGGTTTACACCTTATTATATATAAGAGAGTGTGTCTAAGATATAGGCACACTCTTTTTTTGGGGATAAATCTTGTGCAATTCAAAAAAAAGCAGTACCTTTGCACACGCATTTTTATTGGAGATTTTATGCTGATAAATGCTTCTAAACGTTAATATTCTAAAATAGCACAAAATATGATGAAGAAATTACTTTTATTCTTTGCAGCATTGGCATTGACTGCATGTGGTGCACTGAAACCCACCACATGTTCCGTGCAACCTACTTTCTACAAGTATCGTTATGTGTATATCATGCCTACGGGCTCTGTAACGGGTAGTACTGGTGTTTACACCTCTTATGTTGACAACCGTGTGTACGGTGGTAAGACTAAAACTGCAAATCCTGCAGATCTTATGTCAGGTATTCTTATGCAAAAGGGCTTTACTATTTTGCCTCAGCTCGACCAAAACAAATTAGCCGAGACTCTCGTGCTCAGCTATGGTGAGACGGGACAACGTGACGTAGGCTTCTTGTGGCTATCTACTTCTACCAGCATCATTATCCAATTCCGCGATGCGCAAACCAACGACTTGATTGCTTCCGCAGAAGCAGAGGACTTTGGTTCTACCGAGGCAGATAACGTACGCTATGCCATCCAAAAGGCGTTAGATGCCATCTTTGCTCAACCAAGGTATTAGTCCATATTACATACCGAAAAATGACAAAAAGAGTAGCGAATCAAAAATGATTTTTAAGGATTAAATAATCCTAAAGTAATAGGGCATGTCCGTTAAGACATGCCCTATTAGTGTATATACTCATTTATCTTACTCTACTATATCAAGGGGGGCATTCTCATCTATCATGATCTCCGTGCCACCTTCAGCTTTGTAAAGAGAAGCATTCTGCTCATCAATATATGCTGCCAAAACGCATATCTTGTCCTCAATATATACCATAGTTACAGCTATGGTTCCTCCTTGGGCTGTATATGTGCAACCGTAATGGGCTTTGTCCTCTTTGAAAGCTTGAATAGGGTTGTTATCAATGGAGTAAGGAGCTTCCCATTTGCTGATAACCTCTGTTGGTTCGCCATATTGAGCAGTCATCGAAGCGTTGATAGTTTGATACTTAGCCATTGCTTCTTCCCATTGCTTTGTACCTTCGTAGATGATAGTTGCAGAAAATAGTGTATTGGTTTCGGGTGTAGCTACGAGCGTTACCATAACATCTTCTCCATCTAATGTGCCCATCAAAGCCGCTACATTCTTGATTTTCATTCCCATAAATCCCCATTTCTTCACTTCTTTAACTGCGGATTTCAAATTGCCATCTATAGGTAGAGTACGAAACATCAAATGTTGCTCTGCCAATATCACGATCGTACACAATAGGCACGCTAGAATTATTACTATTCGTTTCATATATTTTAAGATTGTTGTAATAAGGAGTTAAAAAACTCAATGATTCTGTGACTTTTGCCAAAGGATGGCGTCGCCTTCGAGGGTCCAGTTGGCTAGAGGAGAAGATGGCGTGAAGCCCATTTGCTCGTAGATATGTGAGCAAGCGGTATTATGTACACTGATGATGGCATAGACCATACGCAAATGCAAGAAACCAAAAGCGTAGTCTAACAGCAATCGTACTGCTTGCTTCCCTACCCCTTTTCCACGTGCTTCAGGAGCGATATACATACCAATCGCCGCTTTGCGGTTGCGTGCATCAAAATCAAAGAGGTCGATGCAGCCAATTATATTGGGCGATGAGGCGACAGGGCTATTAGGCGATGAGGTATCTGCAACACCCTCAATGATAAGGCGCAGTTGACCATCACGGTAGATATCGCCAGTGGTATTCTCGATGTATTGGTGCAGGTCATGACGAGATAGCGGATTATGCGTATCCGAGTCCGCCCACATCGTGGCATCATTCTCCCATTGATACAAGAATGGAAGATCCGAAGGCTCTATTTTGCGAAGTTTAATCATGCCTATACACCCTACACTTTACACCCCACACTATCCAAATAGACCAAAGAGACCCTTTTTGCGTTGAGGTTCTTCGGCTACACCATTCACAGGGGCAGGTTTGAACTGATTGCCTGAGTGAATCATCTGATAGATTACTCCCCAATCTGGAATACCACCCAAATTGCGGTCGTCAATAAAGAGATCAGCCTCTAGCTTGCGAGCACGTACAATATCCGATGTTTCCTCTGGGAAATTAGAATTGATAGCATAGAACTCCAAACCACGTGCAGCGCAGTAGTCAATAGCTTCTTGCAAGAGCTCGCCCTCACGGCAAGTCCAAAGGATCAACTGATGGTGGTCTTCTTGTTGAAGTTTTTTAAGTGTATCAATAGCAAATGGTATTGGTTTACCAATAGCAGGATATGCGTGAGTGACGATAGTGCCGTCAAAGTCAACTGCGATAGTCATAGAGTTTTGTGAATTATTATTGTTTTTATAGTTTAGTATTGTTCTTTATTAGGGTCTTTGGGTTGGAGTTCGGCTTGAAGTTTGGCTTCCGAAGGTTTGGTAAAATACCAACCAATAGCAGAAACAGCAGTTATCCATAACATAGATTGGTACGCACCCATAAGGTAGAAAACTGAGATACCCCAAATCATGGTATTGCTCACTAACAAGATACGCAAAGTAGCGGCTTTTTTGTAGCCAACAAGTTTTTGTTCCTCATCAGTAAGTTCTGCTAACTTAGCACATTGACGTTTGCAGAGATATAATCCCGTAGGGATAGTCAACAAAGCGTCAAAGATGACAGCATACTGCAACACTTGTCCGAGAGTGGACATTGGGTCGATGGGTTGTACAATGTCTTTTATTATCAGGAAATAGGCTAATGTTCCTGCGATAAGTGTTAAAATCAGTACGCCGTAGTAGTACAGATTGAGGGATTTGATGATATTCTTTTCCATATGGTTCTAAAGTTTGAATTCAATGCGGTTAACGATGGAACGCCCGAGGGTGATCTCATCGG
>JAZQTO010000069.1:0-3556 GCA_045630805.1 Paludibacteraceae bacterium | reverse complement strand
AATCGCTCGGCGATAAATGTCTAAAACGTGTGTCGATGTAAACATCACACACACAATTATCCATTCATCTTATGTCAGTTAAAAACTGACCGTAGTATCTAATCTTCAAACGTTCTCCGAACATTTTTAAGGATCAATCCTACTTTAAGTAGGAAAGAAACGCAAATTTTTCGTGATAGTTCCTATCACTCTCTGTTCCATCTGAGATGAAACAAACTTTGCAAATCAATTCAAAGAACGTCGGCTAGGCCGCCGTAGTAGTCAAACTATTTCTTGTCAGACAAGTTGAGTTTGACTAAACGAATGCCCTCGCTCAAATCATACGCATTGAAATTGATCAATACACCATTCTCCTTACCCGTCAATTTCATATACGTTTTCAATTGTTTGAAATGAATAGGCAGAATCTCATCCACCGATTTTAACTCCACAATAACCTCATCCTCTACCAACAAATCTAAACGAAAACCTCCCTCAATCAACTCCCCTTTATAATACACCTCAATAGGCACCTCACTCTGCACCTTAACACCACGGCTTTGAAGCTCATAAACCATCGCACGATGATACACCGACTCCAATAAGCCAGGCCCTAGGGTGTTATACACCTCCATCGCAGCTCCGCGGATATGATATGATAACTCGTGTGGGGTCATATTATATTCATTCGTTCATCGTTAAGTCGCTAATTCCTTAATTCGTTAACTCCTTAACTCGTTCATTCGTTGATTAACAACTTACTTCTTTATTCCTTTCTTTGCTTTTTGATTCAATTCCTTAATTGCTTCCATATAGTCCTCTTCTGCTGGAGATAAGCGGCGATCTTTGAATTTCTTCAATTCATCTAACGCATGCTCTCTTGCCTGCTCTGCCGAGACTTTTCCTTTTCCTGCTAACACAGGACGTTTGTTCACACGTATCAGATCTTCTAGCAGTGCCATATAGTCGGACATATACATGTATCGATGTAATTTAGCTTGCATCTCTGCGAAATCAAAGAAACCGCTAACTAGGCTTCGCATTGCATCCAGTTCCTCACTCGTCATATAGTTTTTAGCAACCGTCACTTTAGCAGATGTTGGATACTCACCAGTTGTAAGCCCCATAAATGGTTGATTGGCATCAGCGCGTTCCATAATCAGTTCGCTAGCAGTATGACCATGGATAGCAAAGTGAAACTTATTTTGATATGCTGCAAAGAACTCGTGAGCCGCTTGCGAATTTTTATCATAGTCATGCGCTGTAGCATAGAGATCCAAAACCTGACGATAGATCATGCGCTCATCCGTACGAATCTCTTGAATCCGTTGTAGCAACTCGCGCCAATATTGTCCACCTCCGTTACCTTTTAGTCGCTCGTCATCCAATGTAAACCCCTTTACTATGTATTCATGAATGCGCTTAGTAGCCCATTGACGGAATTGCACACCACGTTGGCTCTTAACACGATAGCCCACGGAGATGATGACATCAAGATTGTAATAAGTAAGTTCGCGAGTTTGAGTTTTACCTTCTATTGCACCATGCTGAGTGGTGTGTGCAAAATTTGCACATACCATATTTTTGTCTAGCTCTCCCTCTGCAAAAATATTGCTTATATGCCTTCCAATAGCCGTTCTATCTCGTTCAAACAATTGAGCCATTTGCTCCTGTGTAATCCACACAGTATCCCCATCAAGACGGACATCTAGTTTAGTTATTCCGTCTTGCGTTTGATAGATTACTATTTCTCCTTTTTCCTCCATTATTTCTTCGTCAAATCCGTCATTCTCTCGGTCATTAGTCGGTGATGAGTCGGTTGGTAAAGTACTACTTAATATTCAATGTATAAATTCTATTCTTATTTGCTCCTACAGCACAAATTTTACCATCTTTCAGAAGCAATGATAAATAGTTACGAGCCTGTCTATCAGAAACCCCAAACATCTTTGCTATTTCCACCTGCGTAACCACACCATTATTTCCTTGCATATAAACAATGATTTTCTGCAATTTATCGGAAATTTTATCGGAAGTTTCTTCATTTATCGGAAATTTATCGGAATTTTCTTCATTTATCGGAAGTTTATCGGAAGCCTCGCTTCGCGTACGTGATCACTTCACAATGCCGCGTTCGAGGTACTCGGCGAGGTTCACACGAGCTTGCTCCGCTGCGTGATCCGCTGCCACCTTCTGCATATCATGACGCACCATCAGTCTCACCAGTTCCTCAAAGCTCGTCTTCGCAGGATTCCACCCCAACGCCTTCTTCGCCTTCGTTGGATCACCCCACAAGTTCACCACATCCGTTGGACGGTAGAAGTCCGCACTCACCTCAATCAAAGTCTTACCCACCAAGTGCTCT
This sequence comes from Paludibacteraceae bacterium, assembly GCA_045630805.1. GTDB lineage: Bacteria > Bacteroidota > Bacteroidia > Bacteroidales > Paludibacteraceae > Colicola. The sequence goes on along the minus strand of JAZQTO010000069.1, from coordinate 1,212 downwards.
GGACCCGCTACGCACACGCCCTTCTCCTCCGCACCTTCGCCACGGAACTCCAAGGTGATACCCACCTCCTTGAACGCCAAGTCGCAGAACTCACGCACACTGTGTTGCTCGCCCGTAGCAATCACAAAATCCTCTGGCGTCTCGTGTTGCAAGATCAGCCACATACACTCCACATAATCCTTGGCATATCCCCAGTCACGCAACGACGAGAGGTTGCCGAGATACAACTTATCTTGCTTGCCCTGCGCAATACGCGCAGCTGCCAAGGTGATCTTACGTGTCACGAAAGTCTCACCACGGCGTTCCGACTCGTGGTTGAACAATATACCCGAGCAGCAGAACATGTTATACGCCTCGCGGTACTCCTTCACGATCCAGTAGCCGTAGAGTTTCGCTACTGCATATGGCGAATATGGGTGGAAAGGAGTGTTCTCGTTTTGTGGCACCTCCTCCACTTTGCCATAGAGCTCAGAGGTCGATGCCTGGTAGATACGGCAGGTGTCGGCTAGTCCGCATGCACGAACTGCCTCCAAGATGCGCAGTACACCAACCGCGTCAATGTCGGCAGTAAACTCAGGCGAGTCGAAGCTGACCTGCACATGGCTCTGCGCCGCGAGGTTGTATATCTCATCGGGACGCACCTTGCCGATGACCTTGATCAGACCCATCGAGTCTGACATATCGGCATAATGGAGGTGAAAATGTGCTTGTCCCTCGAGATGCGCAATGCGCTCACGAAAATCCACGCTACTACGACGGATAATACCATGCACCTCGTAGCCTTTATCCAATAGAAATTCGCTCAAGTATGAGCCGTCTTGTCCGGTAACACCGGTTATTAAAGCAACTTTCATTGTGTTTTTATTTTAAGACAATTGGCGTCAATTAAGTCGACAATTATCATCAATTATTTTCAAATGTTATTTATATCTCCTTCTCGCTTTGCTCGAGAAATCTTATTTAATCTTTCGTCCAAAGTGGCTTGCGACATTGAACTTACTTCGTTCGTTGAGGTCGCCGCACTTTCTCCTCTTCCCAAAAAGTCACGAACTTTTCGGGAACCCTATATTATCTTATTTTCTTTTTTTTGTTTTAGACAAAAATACGCTGCGCTACAAAAATATTTATAAATCTAATGATACATTTGGTAGTAATGGCTGCGCCATCTATATCTTTAAGACTCATCTATATTCTCTTAAGCAAGCTTAGATG
>JAZQTO010000068.1:0-1591 GCA_045630805.1 Paludibacteraceae bacterium | reverse complement strand
ATACATATTCGTCACAAGGGATAACATCTTCAAACCATTCATCGCTAACCAGTTCTTGTCGCTCGATGTCATATATCTGCCACTTACCATCTTTTCTTACCTTGCAATATGGTTTTGATGGAGTGAGCAGTTCGATGCGGTCGTATCTATCAACGGGCAGAATTACGCCATATCTATCACGCAAACCTCCAGTATCACCAGCTCGCACACACAGTATTCCGTCAGGAGATCCATAGTATTTGTCAAAGTGCCAAGCGCGACCTGCCTCCAAAACCGAATATGGATTGTATCCAAGGCAGAAAACAGGCATAATAAGCGCAATCATCACATATAGTCCCGCACTTGCCCAATTCTTCTTGGTGTCAATGGCAAAACGAATTACTGGTATAGCAGCCATTGCCAATGATGTAAGTAGTAATAGAATACGAGTCATATTGGTAGTATATTGGGCGCACCAAAATACCACCGAAGCACCAACTATAAGCAATATATCCTTATACACCGTTTCTCTGCGGATATACCAATTCGCAAGAGTAAAAAATGCCGCAGGTAGTACGCAAACGGTGATAGCTGATTTCAATTCCAGCCCGACACCGCAGATGTAGCCAGTGACGAACATCGCAAGAGTCAGCAAATAGGCGATCTCACCTCGCGAGAAGATCTCCTTGATATTATTGTGATAGAAGATTGTCGGTATTAGCATCAGCATAAAAGCCAACACTGCCATGCCAATAGTTGCCTTATAACTTACAGAAAGAACTATTGACGAAATAATCACACATCCAAAGATATAGGAGCATAGTCCAATGCCTTTCCAAATACCCATAGTGCTGGGAGCAAGCTGCTTGTTCACTCTCTTATAAATATACACCGCCAATGGATAAATTGCCAACCATATATATCCAACAATGCAGAGAATGTTTTTGCATACTCCGCCTAATAGTTCGTGCAATTCAATGCTACAAACGGAATCTCTGCTAAACAACGCACAAATTGAAGTCAGTAATGTTTCCCACGGAGCTACAACGAGAATATCCCTCGGGCTTCTGTCTAAAAACATAAAGGAGGCCAATAGTACCAGCACCACTATGGGGGCAATCATCAGTTTGCTTTGACGCCTCATCAAAAAGCTAATCCATATTCTTAATGCGGGGAGCAGCAAAATGAAAGGATTTATCATTCTGCCGTTTACACCTTCGTGTGCTACAAGCAATAACCACACACTGCAAATAACGAGATCTGCGAGGTGTGTAATTTTAGAAAATCGTGAGTTATCCATTATTCCAATCTTTTGTATTGTTACTTTTTAGTTGAATCTACTCTCTTTGGGAACATTATCTCCATTGGCTCGTTGGTAGTGTTTTCAATAGTGATCAGACCTTTATAATTTTGGGTTTCGCTCACCCATATCGTGAACTCATATCCTCCCTCCGATGCAGTTCTGCCAAACCTCAAAGCATCATATTTGATAGCCGTAACAAGACTATCGGCCTGAATGTCATACAAGCCACACTTGTTGACTTTGTAAACAATGTTGTAACGCTCGACCGCTGTAGTCTCCACGCGGTCAAACTTTCGCATTCTCGCACAT
>JAZQTO010000067.1:0-8675 GCA_045630805.1 Paludibacteraceae bacterium | reverse complement strand
TTAGAAATACTAAACTCATTATTGCAACTTGCAATTATAACACAAAATAACTACAACAACATATATCAAGATAGTGATGACAAAGACAATTTTACCATATAACAAGTTAAACAAGAGAGTAGCAGCACTATGGACACGAGTATCAAGTCAAGACCAATTCAACAAGAACTGCTCATTGGAAACACAACGAGAGGTATGCGAGAGATATGCTCAAGCACACAATATAACAATTAAAAAGCATTTCGGTGCAACCTTTGAGAGTGCCAAAAGTGAGGGCAAACTCTATCAACAAATGATAAGCGAGGTAGCCAAAGATAATGAGATAAACGTAATTCTTGTTTACTCATTCGATAGATTTAGTCGTGCAGGTGATGAAGCCATTATGACCAAAGCATATCTCAAATCGAAAGGGATATACGTAGTATCTGCTACACAAGCCACCGATCCAGACACCGCAGCGGGCGAGTTAATGGAAAATTTGCTATTCCTATTCAATAAGTTTGAAAACCAAATGCGCAGAGATAAAACCTATGGCGGAACGATTGCAAGCCTTCAGCGTGGGGATTATTGTTTGCAATGTCCACTTGGTTATAGCCGCCACAAAGAGGGCAAGAAGTTAGTAATGGAAATCAATGATGAGGGGCGTATTTTACGTAATGCTTGGGTATGGAGAGCGCAAGGGATGAGCGAAATAGATATATGTGACAAACTCAATGCTATGGGCTTAAACGTAAAATATAAACGCCTAAACCAAATACTAAAAATGCCAATCTATTGTGGGTATATTGTACATGAGAAGCTAGAGGGTGGTCGGGTTAAAGGAAACTTTGAGCCATTGATAGATGAGGAAACTTTCAATATAGCAAATGGATTAGCTAACGTTGGATATGTCAAGCATCAAGTTAATGAGTTATATCCATTATGTGGACATGTGAGATGCGCAGATTGTGGCACTAAGCTAAGTGGCTATGAAGCAAAGCAAAGACATATACACTACTACAAATGTAGCACCAAGCATTGTAAGAACAATAAAAGTCTCAAGATTATGCACATGCTATATGCAGAGTTCCTCAAAGGATTTCAACTTAAACCCGAATTAGTCCCATTGTTTCAAAAAGTCATAAAGTTGGAATTAGGACATTTTAATGAAGAACAAGATAACGAGGTAAAAACTATCAAAGCAAATAAAACTGAAATAGAAAATAAGATAAAAAAAGTACAAGTTAGATTAGGGTTAGGAGAAATCAGCAAAGAAATATACGATACTACAATAGGAGCATTACAAACTGAACTATATAAAATCAACACTCAACTGAATAGTTATTCTAAAAAGTTGTCGAACATTGATAAAATAGCAAATAGTATCTCTACAACCTCCTGTAAATTAGCAGGTTTGTGGAATGATGGCAATTATCAAGACAAAGTAAAACTGCAAAAATTAGTCTTTCCTGAAGGTGTTTTGTGGGATAAAGTTAATGAGAGTTTTCGAACATTGAAAATAAATAGGGTGTTTGATGTAATCCGCTCATTAACTGATAATTACAATGACAAAAAAGAAAGAAGCGATAATGAAATTGCTCCATTATCGCATCTTGTCGGGATGGCGAGATTCGAACTCACGACCTCCTGCTCCCAAAGCAGGCATTCTAACCGGGCTGAACTACATCCCGCACACTTCCTTTTCGAAAGCGAGTGCAAAGGTACTGCTTTTTTTTGATATGACCAAATATTTTCAAAAAAAAATGCAAAAAAAATGCAAATTGTGTTGTTTTTCTTTTATATTCCGTTTTTTTTTTGTAACTTTGCATGTTTTTTGGTGTGTTATGCGCCTTTAGCGAAAATATATTTTTTGTAACTATTAATACCTTATATATTATATGGATAAAAATACATGGATTGGCTTTGCCTTAATAGCCGCAGTTATTATTGGTTTTTCGTTTTTGAATCGTCCTTCTAAGGAGGAACTTGCTGAGCGTAAGCGAGTGCAAGACTCTATTGCATTGGTACAACAAATGGAATGGGAAACCAAACAACTCTCAGAGAAGATTGCACAGGAGTTGCAAGCAAATCAAACAACTTCTACCACTGCAGAGCAATTGGTGGCTGTATATGGTGCATTTGCTCCTTCTGCTCAAGGACAAGATGGTCTTGTGGTACTCGAGAACGAATTGGTGCGTATTGGTGTGGATCGTCGTGGTGGCGATATCGCTAAGGCAGAGTTGAAAAACTACAAGGCTTATGGCGATACAGTAAATCCTCTTTGTCTTTTCCAAGCAGATGAGAATGAATTGAATTTTACACTTGTAACGAATAACAACCGTGTCTTGTCCACCAAGAATCTGTATTTTGAGCCAGTAGCGCAACATAAGGATAGTGCGATGAGTACGCTTGTGATGCGTCTGAAGACGGATATTGAGAATTGCTATATCGATTTCGTTTACACGCTTCCTACGGATGATTATATGGTGAGTATGAGTATTCAACCTCATAACATGCACTTGGCTTTGGCACAAAATATGGCATCGCTGGAGATGCAATGGAATCAGACTATTCCACAACAAGAGAAGGGCCGTAAGTTTGAGGAGAAATATGCTCAATTGCAATATATGTTTGTGGGTGGCGATATTGAGAAACTATCTGAGGTAAAAGCTAGTCGTCAAAAAGAGTCTGCGCGTATCAAGTGGATTGCTCATAAAGATCAATTCTTCTCTACTGTGATGATTGCCAATGATGCGTTTGAGTCCACCGAGGTAGAATCTACTCCCATGGGCGCACATACGCGTTATATAAAGGAATATAAGACCAAGGCTAATTTGCCTTTTGATGTTACGGGTAAGAAAACCACCGATTTGCGTTATTATCTGGGTCCTAACCACTATAATACACTCAAGGCATATGACAAGAATGTGATAGGTGAGGATAAACTGCATTTGAATGAGTTGGTACCTCTGGGTTGGAAGTTTGTATCATGGATTAACAAGATTTTGGTTATTCCTATGTTTGACTTGTTTACATCATGGGGATTGCATATTGGTATCGTGATTTTGCTTATGACATTGGTAATCAAGTTGATATTATTACCATTTGTATTCGCTTCTAACAAGTCAACTGCCAAAATGCGTGTCTTGAAGCCACAATTGGATGAGATCAATGCGAAATACCCACCAGAGAAGATGCAAGAGCGTCAAGCTGCGACTATGGCGTTATATCAAAAAGCGGGTGTGAGTCCTATGTCAGGTTGTTTGCCTATGTTGTTCCAATTCCCAGTTTTGATGGCGATGTTCTGGTTCCTTCCAACTGCCATTGAGTTGCGTGGACAATCGCTATTTTGGGCAGAAGACCTCTCTACCTATGATGCTATCTTGACATGGAATGCCAATATCCCTCTTTTTGGTAATCACTTGAGCCTATTCTGTTTGCTCATGACTGTGGTGAATATCGTTTATACTCATATTACGATGCAAACCCAGTCTCAAGGTCAAGAAATGAAGATGATGAAGTATATGATGTACCTCATGCCTATCATGTTCCTCTTCTTCTTCAATGATTATGCGGCAGGTTTGAGTTACTATTATTTGGTAAGTTTGTTGTTCACCATCTTGCAAACAATGATTTTCCGTTGGACTACCGATGATAAGAAGGTGTTGGCTGAGATGGAAGCCAATGCCAAAAAGAAAAATAGTGCAAAGAAATCTGGTTTTGCCGCTCGTTTGGAGGCTATGCAACGCGAGCAACAACGCATAGCAAGAGAGCAAGCCAAAGCACAAATGAGACGATAACTTACTCATGAATAGGGGATTATGAATAGATTTCTAACAATAGTCCTATGCTCCATTGTGAGCATGGGACTATTTGCTCAAAACGATACAACTGCTCTCCAAGCAAAAGATAAGTACACTTTTGGTGATTTCTTTGACGCCTTGGATTTGCCTACTGTCTTAGGAGTAGGAATCACTCCCAACGGCATAGAGGGAGCTACATTCAACTCAGCCATGCGTTTAGGGTGGCGTCATCATAAGAATTATGGCACCTTTGTTTATATTACCTATGATACGCATAGTAATACCTACGATTCGCTTCATGTACAGGGATCGAATGTGTTCAATGGTGAGGTATGGTATAATGAGATAGGTATGAGTGTAGGTTATCGTCTTCCTTTGGTAAAAGATATCAAAGCATTCTATAAGAATCCCTATTTTCATCCTTGGGACTTTTATATGAGCATTCAACCGGGTGTATCGATTGCTACAGTCAAGAATATTACTCCCGAACCTCTGAGTTCCTCAACTTCTGAACCCTCCTATACCATGTCAAATTATGACCATGTGGTGCCTACACTACGTTTCTCTGCGGGAGTAGAGTGGTTTATATTTCCTAATTTTGGTATTTTTGCTGAGGCTGCTTATACGCAGCATATTTTGCCTACAATCATAGAACAAGCGGCAATGGATCGTAAAGAGATCAGCCGTCCATCTGGACCGATAACTCTCTCTGTGGGATTGTCCTTGTTTTTTAACTAATCCTAAACATTAACCCTTAAACATTAAACACTAAACATGTCATTCACCCATTTACATGTCCATTCACACTATTCCGTACTAGACGGAATGAGTAAAGTTCCTGATTTGATTAACAAGTGCCTAAGTTCTGGTATGCATGCGATTGCGCTTACCGATCACGGTTGTATGTATGGCATCAAAGAGTTATTGGATTCTGCCAAGAAGACCAATAAGAAACTCAAAGAGGAAGCTGCTAAGAATGGTACTGATTTTGTGCCTTTCAAACCTATTGTTGGTGTGGAAGCATATTGTGCGCGTCGTGGTCGCAAGGATCGTGATAAGGACCTTAAGGCTATAAGCCCTGAAGGTAAACAGTATATTGTAGATCAAAGTGGTTGGCACTTGATTCTTTTGGCTAAGAACAAAACGGGCTATCATAATCTGTGTAAGATTGTGAGTGAGAGTTTTATGGACGACTGTTATTACCGCCGTCCTCGTATTGATAAAGCGCTCTTGGAGGAGTTTCACGAAGGTGTTATTTGCTCTTCTGCGTGCTTAGGTGGTGAGATTTCTCAGAAAGTTATGGAAGGGCTTCAGGTACCTGCGGACGTGGCTTTTGAGGAGCGATTTAAGTCCGCCATAGAAGCAGCCGAATGGTTCAAAAGTATCTTTGGAGAGGATTATTATATTGAGTTGCAACGTCACCAAACCGATAAGGAGGGGGCAGACCAAATGGTCTATCAAAAGCAGAAAGATGTGAATGCAGTATTGTTGGAGATTGCAAAACGTTGTGGTATCAAGGTGATTGCTACCAACGATGTGCACTTTGTTGAGGAGGAGCATGCTGAGGCACATGATCATTTGATTTGTGTATCGACTAACCATTTTGTGGATGATCCTGATCGTATGCGCTATACCAAGCAAGAGTGGTTGAAGTCGCCCGAAGAGATGGCAGAAGTGTTTCACGATCTTCCAGAGGCGTTGGCGAACACGCAGGAGATTGTTGATAAAATCGAGGTATATGATATAGACTCAGGTCCATTGATGCCTAAGTTCCCTATCCCTGAGGACTTTGGTACAGAGGAGACTTATCGCGAGCGTTTTACAGAGGAGGACCTCTATCAAGAGTTTACTCGAGATGAGAATGGGGTAGAGATTATGTCTCGCGAGGATGGCGAGAAGAAAATCAAGAACTTAGGTGGTTATGATAAACTCTATCGAATCAAACTAGAGGCGGATTATTTGGCGCACTTGACTTATGAGGGTGCTCGTGTCCGTTATGGCGAGACATTGACTGAAGAGCAACAGGAACGTATAAAGTTTGAGTTGCATATCATGAAGACGATGGGTTTCCCAGGATACTTCTTGATTGTGATGGATTTTATCCGTGCTGCACGTGAGGAGTTAGGGGTTAGTGTCGGTCCAGGTCGTGGTAGTGCCGCGGGTTCTGTAGTAGCCTATTGTTTGCGAATTACCGACCTTGATCCGCTGAAATATGATTTGCTGTTTGAGCGTTTTTTGAATCCTGATCGTATATCTTTGCCCGATATTGATACCGACTTTGATGATGCAGGACGTGCCAAAGTGTTGGATTGGGTAAGTAATAAGTATGGTCATACTCATGTAGCGCATATCATTACCTATGGCACGATGGCTACCAAGTCGGCTATTGCGGATGTGGGACGTGTACAGCGTGTGCCATTGAGTCGCGTAAATGAAATCAAATCATTTATTCCTGAAAAGAGTTTCCCAGATAACATCAAGGATGATAATGGTAAGTCGCCTAAGGTAAATCTACGTAACTGTTATAAGTATGTAGAGGAGTTGCGTTCGTTGCTCAATGGTGGTGAACCTGAGGTTCGTGCGATGTTACGCTATGCAGCACAGTTGGAGGATACGATTCGACAAGTGGGCGTACACGCCTGTGGTATTATCATTGGTGCGGATGACTTGACTAATTATGTTCCATTATCTACGGTAGAGGATCGTGAGTCAGGTAAGCGTGTCTTGGTGACAGAGTATGACGGCCATGTGGTCGAAAGTGTTGGATTGATCAAGATGGACTTCTTGGGACTTAAGACTTTGACTATCATTAAGGAATGCCTCCAAAATATCCAAAAAGCACGAGGCGAACAAGTGGATATAGACCATATCTCCATCGAAGATGCCGATACCTACAAACTCTTCCAGGAGGGACGTACGGTTGGTGTCTTCCAGTTTGAGTCCTTGGGTATGCGTAAATATATGAAGGAGTTGAAACCAACGGTCATGGGCGACCTCATCGCTATGAACGCGCTCTACCGTCCGGGTCCTATGGACTATATCCCGCAGTTCATCCGTCGTAAACATGGTTTAGAGCCTGTTACATATGATATACCGGTGATGGAGAAGTACCTCAAAGACACCTATGGTGTGACGGTTTATCAAGAGCAGGTGATGTTGCTCAGTCGTCTGTTAGCCAACTTTACGCGTGGTGAGAGTGACCAATTACGTAAGGCGATGGGTAAGAAGATTATGGCATTATTGGCTGAACTGAAACCTAAGTTTATCAACGGTGGTAAGTCTAATGGACATGATCCTAAGGTGTTGGAGAAGATTTGGGCTGACTGGGAGAAGTTTGCGTCTTATGCCTTCAACAAGTCTCATGCGGCTTGCTATTCGTGGGTGGCTTACCAGACCGCTTATCTCAAGGCGCATTATCCTGCTGAGTTCATGGCGGCCAACCTGACCGTGGCGAAGGATGATATCAAGGATGTCACCAAGTTCATGGACGAGTGCAAGGCGATGAAGATATCAGTCTTGGCACCGGATGTTAATGAGTCTGAATTGAACTTCACAGTGAATGCTAAAGGAGATATCCGCTTCGGTTTGGGAGGTATAAAAGGCGTAGGCGAAGGTGCCGTAGAGGCTATCTTGCAGGAGCGTGCTAAGGGAGGTAAATATAAGGATATCTTTGACTTTCTAGAGCGCGTCAACCTTCAGACATGTAACCGTAAGACTATTGAAAACTTGGCATTAGCAGGTGCTTTCGATTGTTTTACGGATATGTATCGTGAGCAACTTTTTGGAATGAACTCTAAGGGTGAGAATGTATTGGAGAGTTTGGTGCGTTATGGCAATAAGTTTCAACAAGATAAGAATCAACAAGTTAATTCACTTTTTGGGGATTTAGGTGGTGATTTAGGTATAGAGATTCAACATCCTGAGTTACCTAAAAATCCGAAGTGGTCCACGATTGAACGTTTGAATAAAGAGAAGACGCTTATTGGTATTTTCTTGTCGGCTCACCCGCTGGACGAGTGGAGCTTTGAGATCAATGAGATGTGTTCTATCACGGCTGCTGAATTGAATAAGTTCGACACTTGGCGCAAGCCTGATGCACGTAAGCAAGTGCAAGTGGCGGATACTACCGAAGAAACTGAGAGTGAGGAAGAACAAGTAGTTATTAATCCGAATGAATGGATTGAACAAAGAGAAAATAAGGTGTTCCGTTTTGGCGGTATCGTTACATCGGCTGAGGAACTGACGACAGCTAAAGGTTTTCCATTTGGCAGATATACAGTAGAGGACTATACTGGAAGTTATCAGTTTACTTTGTTTGGAGAGGAGTATAAACAGTATGCTTCTTTGTTAAAACCGAATATTTATGTGATGTTGCATTGTTCGATTAAACAGAAGGGATACTACTTAAAGTACTTTAAACCAGGAGCGATTGAGGAATCTGAATATACCTTTGCTGTGCAGCAAGTATCTTTGATACAGGATATGCACAAGCAGTTGCAGTCTATCAGTATGAGTGTTCCGTTGGAGAAGGTGCAACCGATGTTTATTGAGGAGTTGGCAGAGTTTTGTTCGTCTCATGCAGGAAATACGCCTTTGCAATTGGAAATCTATGATGAGACTCGTCAAAACTTGATTACTTTTAGTGCCTCTCCTATCCAAATGGCTCAGGAATTCTATCATTGGCTTCAGATGCAACGTATGGATAACACGCTTGATTTCACAGTGCAATTATAGTCAGAAAGGATACAGAAGTGTCCCATCCTGAAAAAGGTTTACACATAAACAGATAAAAAAGTATCAATTATTAAGATTTAGTATTATGTGTAACCAAGAAAAAAAACTCAAAAGAATCAATCGAATTAGCTATTCCTTAACAGAAAAGCACTCGATTCT
>JAZQTO010000066.1:0-1579 GCA_045630805.1 Paludibacteraceae bacterium | reverse complement strand
TACACCAAAATAAGTTTTAGAGCGTAAGCTCTTGGCCTATAGCCTATAGCCTATCGCCTATAGCCTATAGCCCAAACCGCGGCTCCGCCGCACAAGTGACCTTTGAAATATTGTGATATTTTGATAAAAAAATGCCAAATCTTTTGGTCTATTGAAAAAAAAGTTGTATTTTTGCAAAAATTTTCAATACGGCATGAAAGAAGTAAGCAGAAATGAGTACCTAACTCGTTTGGAAAGCAAACGAGGCAATCGTATGGTAAAAGTAATTAAGGTATTCGCCGTTGCGGCAAATCCTATTTGCTATTTACTTTGTTTCGTCGTCATCTACTAGCACAAGGTGTGGATGAACAACATATCATTGCGTTGGCTTTGGATGATATGCTTAACGAAGAGTACCATAATCCTAAGGTGTTATATCAGTATGTGCTAGACCGCGTTACTGACAATCAAATGTATTATGTCCTCTTGGATGAGATACAATTGGTTGATGGCTTTGAGGCTGTACTGAATGGCTTTCTGCATCGTGATAATCTAGATGTGTATGTCACGGGCAGTAACTCACGTTTCTTGTCCTCTGATATTATCACGGAGTTCCGTGGTCGAGGTGATGAGATTCGTGTTTTTCCTTTCCGTTTTGCCGATATATGTACACTCTACGACGAGCATCCACAACTATTGCTAAGTCAGTATTATTATTACGGTGGTATGCCACAAGTATGGATGACGGATAATACTAAAGAGCGTGAGCAATATCTGCGTGCTTTGTTTGACAATGTTTATTTATCTGATATTATTAGTCGTTATCATTTACGTGGAGTAGAAGAGATAGGTATGCTAACGGATGTCTTAGCTTCGGCAGTTGGTTCTTTGACTAATACTACGCGCTTGAGAAACACTTTCAAAAGCGAATGTAAATCCGATATTTCTCAAAATACCATAGGTAGTTACATTGAGTATCTAAAAGATTCTTTTTTGTTGAACGAAGCCAAGCGTTATGATATTAAGGGAAGGCAGTACATTGGAGCGCAGCAGAAGTACTATTTTATAGATTTAGGTTTGCGTAATGTGCGTTTGCAGTTTCGTCAGCAGGATGATGGCCATTTGATGGAGAATATGATATACAATGAGTTACTTTCTCGTGGTATGTTAGTGGATGTAGGTATTGTACCAGTTTGGGAAAAGGATGAAAATCAAAAATTGATTCGTAAGCAGTACGAGGTTGATTTTGTGGTGAATAGTGGTAGTCGTAGATACTATATTCAATCTGCTTTTGAGATGTCAACTGGCGAGAAACGCAAGCAAGAAACGCAATCCTTCCGCAAGATAGGTGATGGTTTCAAGCGAATCTTGATTCAGAACGCGCCTGTTGTTCCGTGGCATGATGACGATGGTATTCTTACTATTTCGCTAACGGATTTCTTGCTGAAACCAGATGCATTAGATTGGTAGTTGAATTCCCTGTTGATGGATTAAATAAGGCATTTTAGATTTTGTACGCTGCGTACGAAATTATCAAAATAGGAGCAATTTGCATAGTGCAAGTTGTTCTTGTTTGTTAGCATGGTTAAAATATCACATA
>JAZQTO010000065.1:0-5712 GCA_045630805.1 Paludibacteraceae bacterium | reverse complement strand
ACAATGGCTGTTACATTAGCAGATATCAAAAAATTGCGCGACATCACTGGCGCAGGTATGATGGACGTAAAGAAAGCACTCGAGGAGGCTAACGGCGACTTCGAGGTAGCTAAGGACTTGCTCCGTAAGCGTGGTCAAGCTATCGCTGCAAAGCGTAGCGAGCGCGAGGCTTCTGAAGGTTGCGTTTTGGCTAAGGCTGAGAATGGCTTTGGTGCAATCGTAGGCGTGAAGTGCGAGACTGACTTCGTAGCTAAGAACGAAGATTACGTAAATATGGTTAAGGCTATCCTTGAGGTGGCTATGACCGAGAAACCAGCTGACCTTGAGGCTCTTAAGGCTTGCAAACTCGGTGACTTCACTGTTGCTGACGCTGTAACTGAGCGTTCTGGTGTTACTGGTGAGAAGATGGAACTCAGCGACTACGCTTTCCTCGTAGCTCCAAAGGTAGATGCTTACAACCACCTTGGCAACAAGCTCAGCGCACTCGTTGCTGCTGACGCTGAGGATGCTAACGCAGAGATCCTCCACGGTATTTCTATGCAAGTTGCTTCTATGGCTCCAATCGCTTTGGATGCTGACCACGTAGCACAAGAGGTAAAAGATCGTGAGCTTTCTGTAGCTATCGAGAAAACCAAACAAGACGAGATCAACAAAGCAGTTGAGCAAGCTGTTCGCAAGGCAGGTATCAACCCTGCTCACGTAGATAGCGATGACCACATTGAGTCTAACACTGCTAAGGGTTGGTTGACCCCAGAGCAAGCTGAGACAGCACGCCAAATCCGTGCTACTGTTCCTGCTGAGGCTGAGGCTAACATCAACATGAAGAAAGTGGAGATGATTGCACAAGGTCGTCTTGGTAAGTTCTTGAAAGAGAGCACATTGGTAGAGCAACAATACATCATGAGCGAAAGCAAAGAGCTCGTGAAGGACGTTTTGAAGAAGAACAACGTTAACGTAATCGACTTCAAGCGCGTAACCCTCAACCAAGAGTAATCAAACTGATAAAACAGCCCTCCGCGCAAACGGGGGGCTGTTTCTTTTTATACTTGAAATTTAACATTTCTTTGTATTTATCTTTTACCTCCATTTTGTATACCCTTACGCTACCCTTGCCGAAGGAATACACTATGTTTAAGAAATGCACAATTAACAAACTTTAACACAAATCAATTATGTCACAAGAAGTTCTCACTCCTGCACCAGCTAAAAAACGTCTCCTCTCGTTGGACGTTTTGCGTGGTATTACCATCGCGGGCATGATCCTTGTTAATAACCCTGGTACTTGGTCACATATCTATGCACCTCTCCGCCATGCGGCGTGGAACGGTTGCACACCTACTGACCTCGTCTTCCCATTCTTCGTTTTCTGTATGGGTATTGCGATGTATATCTCCCACAAGAAAACTAGTCACGCCCTCACTTGGCCTGTGGCTCAGAAGGTGATTACTCGTGGTCTGCTCATCATTATCATCGGTTGGGCGCTCAGTTGGCTCGGCATGTTTCTTGGACAAATAACCAAAGAAGGAACAACCCTCTTACAAGCTGTTTGGACCTATCCAATCGAGCATATCCGTATCTTGGGCGTTTTCCCACGCTTGGGTCTTGTTAGTATCTTCGGCGGCTTGCTCATGCTGGCTGCTAAGCCTAAAAACTGCCCTTGGGTGGCTGCTATGCTGATGATCATCTATTGCATCATGCAGAGCGTGACCAATAGTTTCGAACTCAACGCTGCCAACATGGAGTCTATTGTGGACCTCAAGTTGCTCGGCGATAACCATATCTACCATATGACCAATGCCGCTGGCGAGCGCATCGGCTTTGATCCGGAGGGTGTTCTCTCTACTATCCCTTGCGTAGCGCATGTGTTGATTGGTGCATGGATGGGATATCTCATTATGAATGTGAAAGATAATTGGGGCAAAGTCACTCGCCTTCTCCTCGCGGGAGCGGTGATGATGCTCGTTGGTTTCTTGCTCGATTATGCTTATCCTATCAACAAGAGCATGTGGTCTGCTAGCTATATCCTCGTAACCTGCGGCTTGGCAAGTTCTTTGCTCGCTATCCTGACTTGGATCTTGGATATCCGTTTGCCAGAGCGCAACGAGAAAGAGGCTACTACCAAATACGAAGTAGTGACTAAGAAAGTGGCAAACAATTGGTATAAGTTTTTCGAGTGCTTCGGTGTTAACCCATTGTTTATCTTCTGCTTGAGTGCTATTGCTGTGTATGTGATGCGTAGCATCCGCTTTGAGTTTAACGAGCAGATGTACAATGTCTGGAGCTTCTGGTACAAGGTCTGCATGCAACCTCTCTTTGGTAATGAAGGTGGCTCTTTGGCTTGCGCCCTCAGCCTTATCCTTGTTCTCTGGGGCATTGCTTACCTCCTCTACCGCAAGAAGATTTACATCAAGCTTTAGTCCATTCTTATTCACTTAAGATTCAGCGCACGAGTTTCGCTCAAGGTCTATCGGGGTCCCCGAAAATCTGTTGATTTTTGGGGAGAGGAGAAATGGCGGCAAGCCAAACTCGCGCGCGAGTTTCATCTTGCAAGCCCATTTCGACGAAGGAGCGGTGGCAATAAAATCAAAGTCTAGGAAAATAAGATTTATAAGATTTCTCGAGCGTAGCGAGTAGGACTTAGTTATGTCTAAAATTGCAACTATAGGATTTTTTGACGGTGTCCATCGCGGACACCGTTTCCTGTTTGCCCAGTTGCACGAGCATGCTAAGCACCATCAGCTTACCCCTGCAATCTATACCTTTGACCGTCATCCTAAGGAACTACTCACGGGTCAAGCTCCTGCGATGCTGACCACGCACGACGAACGAAAAGCCTTGCTTCAGAACTACGGCGAAGTGCATTTCTTAGATTTTGCTGCAGTGCAACAGCTTACTGCTGAGCAGTTTATGTGTTACCTCAAGGAGCAAGAGGGAGTAGAGACTTTACTCATGGGCTACGACCATCATTTTGGTTCGGATCGCCTCAAGGGTTTCCACGAATACGAAAAGATCGCGCACAAAATAGGTTTGCATATCGAGCGTGCACATGAGTGTCTCGTGGACGGAGTACCTGTCAGTTCATCTCGTATCCGCAAACTCATGGCTGCGGCACAGATTGACCAAGTCAACCGCCTGTTGGGCTATATCTATAGCGTTTCAGGCGTGGTAGAACACGGCAATGCCATAGGCGCAACGCTCGGTTTCCCCACGGCGAATATCCGCCTCAATTCTGCCAAGCAACTCCCCGCTAGCGGTGTGTATGCAGTTGAAGTACATCTTCAAGCGCAGCAATCTTCGAGCAATGCGATCTTCGAGCGTAGCGATTTTCAAGGCGTTCCACGCCGATCTACTCCCTACAAGGGTGTCGCGAATATCGGTACCAACCCAACTGTGGGCAACGACCATCTATCTCTGGAAGTACATCTGCTTGACTTCCAGGGGGATTTGTATGACCAATCACTCACGATATCTTTCCTTTCTTTCCTTCGCGAGGAAAGAAAATTCGATTCGCTTGAAGAACTCAAAAATCAGATAACAGCAGACATTAGTCATGTTACAAATTAGCGAGACACCTATTCATGGTTTTGTCGCATATCTACTTGCGCAAGAGGAGCAATGGGATCCTCGTTGTTCGTTGGCGGATATGCAAGATTATCATCTAGCTAACTATGCACGCATGAATCCCATGGATGCTCTCGTGCAGGAACTCTGTTGGTGGATAGAGGCGGAGGAGCATCCTATGTTGCATAGTTTGCCCCATCGAACGGAGTTATTGGACGAGGGAGTGCAATATCTCCATTGGCGCGTGCAGGAGGTGGTGAAACCTCAAACGGACATTGACAAACTCAATACGAACATGGAGATCTTTATCGACATGGAGCATTACTTATATAAAGTAGATGATGCGCTATGCTTATTTGAGAATGGTGAAATTCAATATGAGCGAATCTTGCTGCACGGACTACCAGCCAAACTCCTAACCTACGCAGCTTGCACTACCATCGAACAGCAGCTCTCTTGTTCATATATTATTGATGCCTACGAGTGGGTTGATACCATGATCGGTTGGGTTCAATCTACTCCGCAGATCATGTTGCACAATCTAAAGTTTAACATTCCCGATGTGTATGCACTATATGATACCTATCTATCTGACGCTAAGGCTGTTTGGGATGCTAACAACCGTAGATTTTACTCCCTTAATCAACCGCGTCAGCGTGGCTTTATGGGGCAACTGCTCAAGGAGTCGCGCGAGGAGATAGCGCTCGCCATACAGTGTCTCGAACCCTATCTCATGCCTACTCAATTGCAGGCTTACTCGCGCTACTTACACGATTGGGAGCAGTATATCATCGACCGTAGTCAGACCAAAGAGAAGCAGCCCAAGACCGATCTGGGTAGGTTTCTTACTCCTTTTGGCAAACGCACTCCACGTTGGCAGATCACTCGTTCGTTGCAGGTAGCTGCCACTCATCCCAAACCCCCTGCTGCTCATCTGGCTAAAGAGGTCAAGCAGCTACAGGCCAGACATATTCTTATCTCCGACCTACATCCAATGACGGAGTTCATTGCTATCATCAATCTGCTCTTTGGCACGCATATCAAAGTGGATAGCTTCGCCAAAAGAATGCTATAGGTGTTTCCCCTTCCCCTACACTCTACACTCTACACCCTACACCCTACACCCTACACCCTCTACATCCCCGCCCACATCTTAGCCCTTACATAACAATCAAACTTGATATAAATTTTTGGTTTGTTTGTTCTTGGGTCAATCGGAGCATCTTTCTCGCCTTTCTTCAATTGTGCACGCCATCGTTCTTCCCATTGAGCGCGTTGTTGTGGATCATCCAAAATCTCTTTAGTCCTAGCGCAAGCTTCTGCCCAACGCTCTTGCTTTGCTTTCTCTGCGCCTTTAGCAGGATTCTTTTTCCAATCGCGTGGGTGTTGCACCACATATGCCTCTGGTTTCATTTCTGCAATCACGGCACCATTAGCATCGCGTGTGTGTTTTTTACGAAAGACGGTTTTATCCTTTTTATTGAGTTTGCCCGTGATACCTTCTATTGGGGCAATATAAGTAGGTGTTGCCATATTTACTATGTGATTAGTATGTGATTACTATGTTATTACTATGTGATTCTGAGCACTCTCTTATAATGCTCTGATTAAAACTGAAAAAGGTTTACACTATTCCTGGAAAGGTTTCTTAAGAATCGTCACTTTTTGATAGGTCTCCTAAAAAGGTTGTTAGGTCTCCTAAAAGAGTTGATAAATTTCCTTAATAGGTTGTTGTTTGGCGATTCGGGTGCAAAGGTAATACATTTTCCTGATATATACAAATGGATCCAAGTACAATCCCCTTACCGCTGGGGTGTGTTGTTCCCCAGCGGAATAAGTTGTTAATGTTGTTTTTCATTTCAAAATCCTTAATTTCATTATGGCAAATTACCAAACTATCGCCCCTTTAGAGGGCATCACAGGCAAACTCAATAAAAAATGCAAAACAGTCTTTCGTCAGAAATTCGCACGCGACTCCAATGGCGCGGTCATCCGTCCCATGCGGAAAGAAGTGTATGTTATTCAGAATCCACGTGACTGGAAGAAGAAACCAGCCAAGGGCGCAGAGAAACAGAAGCAAGACCGTTGGGCAGACACTTGCGCGAAGACCAAAGCAATCTTACATGATTCAGAGCAACGTGCTCTGTGGCA
>JAZQTO010000064.1:0-7567 GCA_045630805.1 Paludibacteraceae bacterium | reverse complement strand
GTGGGGATTTGTCTTCCTAAGACCGCTTGGCCTCCGACTTCTTCTGGCGAGAAGGCACAAATGAACGGTGTATTGAACTTCTCTGTCCTCGACGGATGGTGGAAAGAGGGTTATGTAGAGGGTGCTGGTTGGGCATTGACCGACAAGCGTACCTATGAGAACCAAGCTCACCAAGACCAATTGGATGCTGCTACTATCTACCAAATGCTTGAGAACGAGATTATCCCTATGTACTACGCTAAGAACAGCAAGGGTTACTCTCCAGCATGGATTCAAACAATCAAGAACTCCGTGACTAAGATCACCCCACGCTTCACAACCAAGCGTATGATGGATGACTACTTTGAGAAGTTCTACAACAAGCTCGCTAAGCGTCACGCATTGCTCGGTGCAGACAACTACAAGATTGCTAAGGAGATCGTGGCTTGGAAGCAAAATATCGTAGCTCACTGGGATAACATTGAGGTAGTAAGTTCTATCTTTGAGCCAACTGAGTTGCCTGCTAACGTAGGTGGCAAGTGTAAGGTGGCAGTAGAGTTGGATACCAAGGGCTTGAACGACAAGGGTATTGGCGTAGAGCTCGTAGCTATCCGTACTTCTACTCACAACAACGACAAGCTCTATGAGGTTAAGCAATTGAACCTCGTGAAAGCAGAGGGAAGTCACTTGTTCTACGAGGTGGACTATCGTTTGGACTACGCTGGCGGTATGAAGTTCGGCTTACGTATGTATCCTAAGAACGACTTGTTGCCACACCGCATGGACTTCTGCTACGTTCGTTGGATCTAATCCTGGGATAAAGGACGGCTTCGCCTATAGGACGCCCTTCGGGCTATAGGTTATAGGCGATAGGCGAAGATATAAAAAAACGACTGCTCAATAATTGGGCAGTCGTTTTTGGTAGCTAACTAGTGCTACTAGTGCGGCTAGTCTAACTAGATTACTAGCGAGGGATTCGAGGGCACCGACCTCGCTGCGCTCGGCCACCTCGAACACCCTGTCTTGCCAGAAGCATCCTGGGCAAGCGTTCGGCTCGTCCAACCCCAAGTGAAAGCAAAAACAGACTTATCTTCTCCTTTTTGCACATAGCACTCCGCTTATGCAAGCAAGCTTTCAACGCAGACTGCTATATACAAAAAAAGTAGAGATTGACATCTCTACTCATTTTTGCTTCACTCGGTTTCCCGAGCTCTCCGCTTGCGGAGAGAGAGGGATTCGAACCCCCGGAGCCTCTCAGCTCAACGGTTTTCAAGACCGCCGCAATCGACCACTCTGCCATCTCTCCTTCAAATCGGGTGCAAAAGTACTGCTTTTTTTTTAAATACACAAATTTTTTATAAAAATTCTTGCCAATATGCGAAAAATATAGTAATTTTGCACCCAAAATAGTATAAAAATGTTCTTACAAGTACTAAAATCTAAAATACACCGCGTTACAGTAACGGAGGCTAATCTGGATTATATCGGTAGCATAACTATTGATGAAGACCTTATGAACGCAGCGAATATTTATGCTGGAGAAAAAGTTCAAGTGGTAGATAATACCAATGGTGCTCGTATAGAAACCTACGTGATTCCTGGTCAACGCGGTAGTGGATGCATCTGTATCAATGGTGCTGCTGCTCACCTTGTTCATGTCGGTGACACAGTGATCATTATGGCTTATGCCCTCATGACTCCTGAAGAAGTCAAGGAGTTCAAACCTTCTATTGTATTTCCCAACAACAACCATCTTGCGTAATGGCGTTCTTTGACCTTATACATACTGATGCGCACACGTGCGCACGCGCGGGCGTGGTGCATACCGATCATGGAGATATCCAAACGCCTATTTTTATGCCCGTGGGTACAGTGGGAACCGTCAAAGGAGTACAACGTTGCCACCTAGAGGATGATATCAACGCGCAAATCATCTTAGGTAATACCTATCATTTATACTTACGTCCTGGTACAGAAATCTTGCACCAAGCGGGCGGCTTGCATCGTTTTGAGGGGTGGAAACGTCCGATATTGACCGATTCGGGCGGTTTTCAGGTGTTCTCCTTGACCGATATTCGTAAAATGACCGAAGAGGGCGTGCAGTTCTCATCGCATATTGATGGGCGCAAACTGATGTTCACGCCTGAAAATGTGATGGATATACAGCGTGAGATAGGTGCGGACATCATGATGGCTTTTGACGAGTGTTGTCCTGGTACTGCTGATTATCAATACGCCAAGAAATCTATGGAGCGTACCCATCGTTGGTTGGACCGTTGTATAGCGCGTTTTGATGCCACTCCAGATTTGTACGACTACAAGCAACATCTATTTCCTATTGTTCAAGGTTGTGTATATCCTGATTTGCGTCAAGAGGCAGCCAAGCGTTTGCGTGATTTGGATCGTGACGGATATGCTATTGGTGGTCTAGCAGTAGGTGAACCTGCCGAGGATATGTATGCGATGATTGAGGTCGTGAATGATATTTTACCACAAAATAAACCTCGTTATCTCATGGGCGTAGGTACACCATGGAATATCTTGGAGGGTATTGAGCGTGGCGTAGATATGTTTGATTGTGTGATGCCTACTCGCAATGGACGTAATGGTATGATCTTTACCCAAAATGGTGTGATGAATCTGCGCAATAAGAAATGGGAAAATGACTTCACTGAGTTAGATCCATGTGGTACTAGTTTTGTGGATCATCACTATACCCGTGCATATGTGCGCCACTTGATTCATGCCCAAGAGATGTTGGGCTTGGAGATATTGAGTATCCATAACTTAGCCTTCTACCTATGGTTGGTAGGAGAGGCACGTAAGCATATCTTGGCGGGCGATTTCAAGTCATGGAAAGATGATATCATGCCTCGTCTTATGCAGCGTATGTAGTCACCGCCTTTACACCCTACACTTTACACTCTACACCCGTTTTGAAAAAACTCGACAAATATATCATTGGCAAATTCCTAGGCACTTTCTTCTTTTCGATTGTGCTGATTATGAGTATTGCTGTGGTATTTGATTTGACGGAAAAAATGGATGATTTCTTTGAGAATCAAGCACCAATCAATGAGATAGTATTTGACTATTACCTCAATTTTATTCCGTATTATATGAATATGTTCAGTCCGTTGTTCATATTCATTTCGGTCATATTTTTTACCTCTAAGATTGCAGGAAATAGTGAGATTATTGCTATATTGGCTAGTGGAGTATCCTATCATCGATTGATGGTCCCTTATTTAGTTAGTGCTTCTATACTTTTTGTGATGTCATTTGCGCTTACTGGATATGTGATTCCTCCTGCCTCATCAGCCATGTTAAATTTCCAAGATAAATATATCCAGCGCTTTACGCGTGAGACCGCTCGAAATATACAAATGGAAGTCTCCCCAGGAACCATATTGTATATTGAGAATTTTCAAAAACGCACGAACACAGGCTATCGAGCTTCCTTGGACCATTTTGACGGAAAGCGTTTGACTATGCGTATCACGGCAGACCGTATTCAATATGATTCGGTATATAACTGGCACTTAAGCAACTATGTTCGCCGTGATTTTGATGATATGCATGAAAAATTAACTCGTGGCGCTCGCTTGGATACGATTATTCCTATTATGCCAAAGGAGTTGTTTTATACTGCTGAGAATGCACAGATGATGACTAACCCCGAGTTGAAAGAATATATTGATAAGCAACGCAGTCGAGGAGCAGGTAATGTGCAAGCATTTGAAACAGAGTGGTGGAAGCGATGGGCAAGCCCTATTGGAGCGTTTATCATGACGCTATTGGGTGTGACATTAAGTTCAAAGAAAGTACGAGGAGGTATGGGTAAGAATCTAGGTGTAGGTGTTGCATTAAGTGCTTTGTATGTGTTGTTCTCAACGGTTTCAACCACCTTTTCTGTGAGTGGGGTGATGTCGCCATTTATGAGTGTATGGTTACCTAATTTCTTATTTTTGGGTATAGGCATATTCTTGTATGTCCGAGTGAGTAGGTAGTGTAGGGTGTAGAGTGTAAGGTGTAAAAAAATGAAGAATAAAGAATTTGAAATGTTAGCTAAGACCTTCAAAGGTCTTGAGCAGGTACTAGCCACAGAATTGGTGCAGTTAGGTGCCAATAATGTACAAGTGGAGCGTCGTGCTGTGTCATTTACGGGGGACAAACGTATGCTTTATACCGCTAATATGTGTTTGCGTACAGCCTCTCGTGTGTTGGTGCCTATCTTGTCATTCAAGGCGCAGAAGGCGGATGATATATACGAACAAGTGAAGGCGCTTGATTGGTCTCAATATATGACCGTCAAGACTACTTTTCAGATAGATGCAACGGTGTATTCGGATTATTTTCGACATTCACAATTTGTCACTTATCGCGTAAAGGATGCTATTGTAGACTATTGGATGGAGCGTGAGAATCAGCGACCAAGTGTCAAATTAGAGGGTGCTGACTTGTATCTTAATGTGCATATCGCAGGTGATCGTGTGACCTTGTCTTTGGATAGTTCAGGCGAGAGTCTGCACAAACGTGGTTATCGTGTGGCGAACACCCAAGCGCCTATCAATGAGGCACTAGCAGCGGGTATGTTGCTTCTAGCAGGATGGAATGGTCAAAGTGATTTCTATGACCCTATGTGTGGTTCAGGAACACTGCTCATTGAGGCGGCTTTGATAGCTCGTAATATTGCACCAGGTGTATATCGCCAGGGGTTTGCTTTTGAGAAATGGGCGGATTTTGATGCGGATCTATGGGATGAGGTATATAATGACGATAGCCGCGAACGCGAGTTCAAGCATAAGATTTATGGATCAGATGCGGGTTTCTATGCGGTACAAGCCGCCACGAAGAATATCCAATCGGCTAGTTTGCAACGAGATATAGAAGTGAAGCAGATCCGTATAGAGGAACTGCGTTTGGCAGATACCAATACAGAAGGTGCGTTGGTGATGATCAATCCGCCATACGGCGAGCGTTTGTCTCAAGACAAGAATGTGTTGCGTTTGTACCAAGATATGGGTACTGCCCTCAAACATCAGTTTAGTGGTGCAACCGCATGGGTTATCTCTAGCAACGAGGAAGCGTTGAAGTGTATTGGGTTGCGCCCTGCTAAGAAGATACACTTAGTGAATGGCGACTTAGACTGCTTGTTTAATAAGTATGAATTGTTCAAAGGCGATAGAAAGACATGGAAGAAATCCTTATAGAAGATTATAATTATCCTCTTCCAGATGAGCGTATTGCTAAGTATCCATTGGCTAAGCGTGATACGAGCAAACTGCTAGTCTATCGAGATGGACAAGTGTCGGAGGATATGTTCGCTCGTGTGGGTGAATACTTGCCTACCAACTCTCTCCTTATTTATAATAACACACGCGTAATACAAGCGCGATTGGAGTTTTACAAAAATGCTGTTCAGGAGCTTAGGAGTTCAGGAGTGACCTCTGAACAAGCACAAGGTGCGACTAAACCTTCTACACCTCTGAACAACGAAGTTACTAGAGGTGCACGCATTGAGATTTTCTGTCTAGAGCCTCTCTCTCCTCATGACTATCAATTGGCATTAGGAGCAACAGACGGCTGTACATGGAAGTGCATGATTGGTAACGCCAAGAAGTGGAAATCAGGTGCATTGAGCCTAACGACCACTTTGTCTTCAGGACAAGAGGTGACCCTTTTTGCGGAGAAGGGAGAGCAGACTGGTAATACCTTTGCGGTGCGATTTTGGTGGAACACCCCCGCCTTTAACCTTTCGCCTTTAACCTCTAACCAAAATATCAGCTTTGCTGAGATTCTGGATGCTGTTGGTGAACTCCCCATTCCTCCATACCTCAATCGCAAGACTGAGGAAAGCGACAAAACGACATATCAGACGGTTTATTCCCGAATCAAAGGGTCTGTAGCAGCACCCACCGCAGGTTTGCACTTCACGGATGAGGTATTAGATGGTTTGCGTGCCAAAGGGGTACAAACGGCGGAAGTGACCTTACACGTAGGTGCAGGTACATTCCAGCCCGTCAAGGTAGCTAATGCCAACGACCATACCATGCATACGGAGATTATCGCTGTGCCATGTGCGACAATCCAAACGTTGATTGCTAACCTTGGACATGTTGTAGCGGTAGGCACTACTAGTATGCGAACATTGGAGAGTTTGTATTTTCTAGGAGCACAACTCTATACCCTATGTTCTACGCCCGATACTCCACACGCTGCGCTCTCGGTAGCACAGTTTGAACCCTACGAAAGAGAATACACCTTGACTACCCAGCAGGCATTGCAAGCCATTGTAGATTACTTGGATAGTACAAATCAAGATGTTTTGCATGCAGAGACGCAGATTATGATCAAGCCAGGCTATCAATTCCATGTGGTGGACCAACTGATTACCAATTTCCACCAACCCAAATCCACTTTGCTATTGTTGGTAAGTGCTTTTGTAGGTGGCGATTGGCACACGATCTACGACTATGCTCTCGCCCACGACTTCCGCTTCTTGAGCTATGGAGACAGCAGTATATTGTTCCGAAGGAACCCCGCCTCTAAACTCTAAACTCTAAACAAAAATGATCGATACTCATTGCCACATAGATGATCCACAATATACCGAGGGATTAGATGCTTTCTTGGCGGAGCAACGCCAAGACGGAGTAGAAGCTATTTTAGTACCTGGAGTGGACAAGACTTCCGTCAAAGATGTCTTAGAGGTCTGCAACCTTTATCCCGATTATCTTTTTCCTGCTCTAGGGCTCCATCCTGAGAATGTCAAAGAGGATTGGCGCGAGCAACTCGCTACTATCAAAGCGGCGGTGGATAAATCCTTGGTCTCTACACCCTACACTTTACACCCTACACTGCGACATAGTCGCCTTATTGCCATTGGCGAGATAGGCCTTGACTACCATTGGGATGTGACTTTCAAGGAGCAACAGCATGAGGCACTTCGTGAGCAAATGCGATGGGCAGAACAATATCATTTGCCCGTGATGATTCATAGCCGTGATGCTACGGAAGATACACTGAAGATACTGCGTGAATTTCCCGCTGTCAAAGGGGTAATGCACTGTTTTAGTGGAAGCCATGAGGTGGCAGAACAGGTAGTAAAGATGGGGTACTATTTGGGTATTGGTGGTGTGTTGACATTCAAGAATTGCAAGTTAGCTGAGCACTTGGTAGATATCCCACTGGAGGCTTTGGTTTTGGAGACCGATGCCCCTTATATGGCTCCTGTTCCTCATCGTGGTAAGCGTAATGAGAGTCGTTGGATGAGATATGTGGCAGAACGATTGGCGCAAGTCTATGATTGTTCTGTAGAACATGTTATAGAGCAGACAACAGCCAATGCAAAAGCACTTTTTGTTATAAATTTGTGAAAAAACACAAAAAAAACATAAATTATTGTGTATATATCAAATATTTTTTGTACCTTTGCCGGTCGTTAGGTGTATTGTGTCCAAAAGTATAGCCTAATGACTAATCGTTAACGCGAAGGAGAGATGCTCGAGTGGTTGAAGAGGCACGCCTGGAAAGCGTGTAAACTCCAAAAGGGTTTCGGGGGTTCGAATCCCCCTCTCTCCGCAAA
>JAZQTO010000063.1:0-16550 GCA_045630805.1 Paludibacteraceae bacterium | reverse complement strand
CGATATCCTCGAGTCTAACGGTTCTTCATCAATGGCTACCGTTTGCGCAGGTACGCTCGCCCTCATGGACGCTGGTGTGCCTATCAAACCAGTTTCTGGTATTGCTATGGGTCTTATCTCTGAGTGCAAGGGTACTAAGTACGCTATCCTCAGCGATATCCTTGGCGACGAGGATCACTTGGGTGATATGGACTTCAAGACCACCGGTACACGCGACGGTTTGACCGCTTGCCAAATGGATATCAAGGTGGACGGTTTGAGCTACGAGATCCTTGAGAACGCATTGGCACAAGCACACGAGGCTCGTATGTATATCCTTGACAAGATTGTTGAGACCATGCCAGAGGCTCGTCCTGACCTCAAACCTCATGCTCCACGCATCGTAAGCTTCATCATTCCTAAAGATATGATTGGTGCTGTGATCGGCCCTGGTGGTAAGATTATCCAAGGTATCCAAGCTGAGACTGGCGCTGTCGTTTCTATTGAGGAGATTGCAGAGGGCGGCAAGGTAGAGGTTGCAAGTAACAACCAAGAGTCTATGGACGCTGCTATTGCTAAGATCAAAGCTATCGTAGCTATCCCAGAGGTAGGCGAGGTGTATCAATCTACAGTTAAGTCTATCATGCCTTATGGCTGCTTCGTAGAGTTCATGCCTGGTAAAGAGGGCTTGCTCCACATCTCTGAGATTGATTGGAAGCGCTATGAGACTATGGAGGAGACTGGTATCCAAGAGGGTGACAAGATCACTATCAAACTCATGGAGGTTGACCAAAAGACTGGTAAGTTCAAACTCAGTGCTAAAGCATTGAAGGAGAAACCAGAGGGTTATGTAGAGCCAGAGCGTCCAGCTCGTGGTGATCGCGGTCCTCGTCCAGAGCGTCGTGGTCCACGCCCAGAGCGCCGCAACCCAGAGGCAGATGGTGCACGCTTGAACCGCCATTAATTAGTTAATAATTAACAATTAATAGTTAATATTTCGTAGCTGTTGATTGTTAAGCAATAAAAAGAAAGACTAAGCAACTGCTTAGTCTTTCTCTGTTTTATTTATTGTTGTGAATCATCACTTATCACTCATCACTTATAGTTTATCACTAGTTACTTATCCAATCCAATCCTCTCGATCTAGACTGCGGTAGCTGATGGCTTCGGAGATATGTACGACTTGGATAGTTTCGCTTCCGTCTAAGTCCGCTATTGTGCGGGCTACTTTTAAGATACGGTCATACGCGCGTGCGGAAAGTCCCATCTTATCCATGGCATAAGACAACATCTTATCGCCTTGGGCATCTAGTTGGCAGAATTCGCGCACCAATTTAGGTGGCATTTGGGCATTGCAATGGATAGGATTTTGTGCGGTAGCATTGTATTCTGCGAAGCGATGTTGTTGTATAGCTCTCGCTTTGATCACTCTTGCACGCATAGCTGCGCTACTCTCGCCTGGTTGTGCCTCTTTGAGGGTAGAATAGGGGACTGCTTGTATATCGCATTGAATATCAATTCGATCTAGGAGCGGACCTGATATGCGGCTCATATAGCGGTGAATCTGCGCAGGCGTACAAGTACAAGGGTGAGCAGGATTGTTCTCGCCATAATGTCCACAAGGACAAGGGTTCATGGCGGCTACTAGCATAAAACTAGCAGGATATTCCACGCTCATCTTGGTTCTTGTAACGCAAATTTTCCTGTCTTCTAATGGTTGGCGCATTACCTCCAAAGCACTTCTTTTGTACTCAGGGAGCTCATCAAGAAAGAGCACACCATTGTGGGCCAAACTAATTTCTCCAGGGTGAGGATTAGTGCCTCCACCCACCAATGCGACATCGGTTACTGTGTGGTGAGGACTACGGAAAGGACGTTGCACAATTAACGCACTAGACATACCATCACTCTCTTTGCGGCGAGCCATCAAACCTGAAACGGAATATATCTTAGTGGTTTCTAAAGCCTCTTCCAAGTTGAGTGGAGGCAAGATAGAAGGCAGTCGCTTGGCCATCATACTCTTACCTGCTCCAGGAGGACCTACCATGAGCATGTTGTGTCCACCTGCTGCAGCCACTTCCATCGCACGACGCACATTCTCTTGTCCACGAACATCCGAGAAATCTAAATCCGAAGTAAAAGCATGACTTGCAAACTCTGCTGCGGTGTCCACTTGGGTAGGCTCAAAGGTTTGTGTCTCATTCAAGAAACGAACTACCTCCAAAAGATTCTTTAGTCCATAGACCTCTAAACCACTTACTACAGCCGCTTCGCGGGCATTTTGCTCAGGCAAGATCATACCTTTGAATCCTGCTTTACGTGCTGCTAGAGCCATAGGTAATACACCTTGGATAGGTTGGAGTGTACCATCAAGTGACAACTCACCCATGATGAGGTATTGCCCCAAGAGGGCAGTCTTGACTTCCTCTTCTGCGGTCAGCATGCCAATCGCGAGGGGAAGGTCATATGCTGCACCTTCTTTCTTAATATCCGCAGGCGCCATGTTGATGGTCAAGGTATGGCGAGGCTTGTTGTAGCCGTTTACGGTTAAAGCAGCCACAATGCGTTCGTGACTTTCTTTGACAGCACTATCGGGTAAGCCAACTAAGGTAAACTCAAACCCTGGTACTGCGTGTACCTCTATTGTAACAATCACTGCATCAATTCCTTGCGGTGCAGCTCCGTAGCATTTGATTAACATGGGGTGCGTGTGTTTATTGGCTGTTGGTTGAAGCTTTGGACTTTTGGTTTTTCTTCGTTATCCCTTCGTTATCCTTCCGTAGTGGTAACGGAGTGGTATCGGTTTTCTTACGTTTTTTCCAGTTGAAATCATGCTTGAAGACAAAACCTACTCCTTGCACCGTATTGGCTTGGCGGAGTGAATATTTATCAACGGTATGAGTATATGCTTTGACACGAACTTTGCCATTCTTGGTCAAAAGGTATTCTACGTCTAAATCTCCAAAGAAAGGACGATTGCTCAAGTCATTATATCGGTATCCAAAATTACCATTGATAATCAGTTGATTTATCGGGTGAATTTGGAAATTAGCTTCGTACTCTTGACTTGCTGTTTCGCCTTCTCCATCTGTTCGGAAGTTAAAGCCCATAGTAAATACGTCGGTCAGTTTGCTGAGCCATGAGTTGATTTGTCCAGTTAGGGTAGAAGATAGCAACGAATAGGTTTCGTTCAGTCCAACGTTTTGCGTATTTTGTAAATATTCAGGCGTGTAGAAACGATTGAATACCAGCAGATAAATGATTTGTCGCATCAACATCTCTTCGGTATTGATCATAGAGTTGACTTGACTTTGGACAGACTCATCAGACTGTGGTAGTTCGATAGCGAATTTGAGAATAGGGTTAAATAATTGGTCACTCATGTTCAATACGCAATTGACAGGCACAGAAGTTCGATTGGTGGCAATCTGCGCACTTTCGGATCCAAATAAATCACGAAGTGAAGCGGTGGTGTGGTAGTATCCTGTGATGTCTAGAGTAGGCGCCAACGGATCGTTGTCCCAAGTGATGCGACTACCTTCGCGGATAGTAAAATTGCGGCGAACAATATTGCCTAGTGAGAAACTGAATAGTCCAGATTGTAGGGTGTAACTACCTTGCATTTGTACGTTTTCAGAAGGCGACTCGTAGATGAGTTTCAAGTTGCCTTCACCTCTACCTTTTATGCCATCTTCAGCTCCTAATCGAATGTTGATTTCAGCTTGAGGAGTGACCTCACCTTGTAGCGATAAGCGTAATTTGCTTTGTGTAGTAGTAGATGGAGTGCTTGCTTTAGGTTGTAACAAACTGAGCAGACCATAGGAGGCAGTGTCAGGTTGAACAAAATGTATAAAATTGGATTGTGTCGCTTTACTAGCGCTGTTGATGTTCAAATAGAATTTGGTGTTCGCTTCTGTTCGCGCATTGACGTCAATCTTGCAGTCTTTTTCATCTCCATAAATGTGTACATCTCCCGTACCAAATACTTTCCCGTAGAAGAAGGCTTGTTGGTCCGCAGGCAAGTCCATGACTAGCAGATTGTTAGCCTGTGCCAGTAGATCAAAACGTATATCCTTGAAGTTGTTGTGATATACCGCACCTGCGAATACACCAGGGTTGCCGTATTGGTCATATACATCAATATCAGGGAAACGAATAGCGGTGGAATCGAGGTAAACTGAATCCGTGAATCCATAGGTAACGCCAATTTGAGGAATGGTGATGTGAGCATTTTTTGCCAATGCAGCACCTGTTACCCATACGTCTCGTTTTTTTCCTCCCACGCGCACCCGACCAAAGGCTCTGCCAATAGGGTCTTTCACTATACCTTGAGTCCAAAAATCAATAAAATTGATATCAATACTATCGCAAGCAATATCTAGTTCCCAACTCTTTTGGGCAGGAATAACTGTTCCTAATACATTGGCAACAATATGATTAGTTGAGTCAGTAATGTCTCCTTCTATGATGATGCTATTCTTTTCCTTGTCTAAGCGAGCTTCTGCAGCCACATCGCCCAGATATACTCCGTTAATACCGCCTTTAGAGATATTCGCTTTGGCTTCTAGCATGATATCAGAGAATACACTATAGATAGTAGCAGTACCCGTCACGGGGCCTTGGATGGATATGACCTTGTTGGCTTCTGTATAACTCAATAAGTAGTTGAGATTGATATTGTTGAGTTGGACATTGATGGAATCACTTTTTTCTTTAGATGCACGGCCGTTCGCTTTAATAGATTGATATTCAGTTTCTAGACGCAAATGATGTACATCCAAACTATTCGTTGCGTGTGTATAGGTTAGTTCAGTTGGACTAATCGTCCATGCTGAATCATTAAGAACGATATGTGTAGGTTTGATTTGTATATCTAATTTGGGTTGATCCAGGTATCGTGTAATATGGGAAGATATATTGATATTTCCTTCGTTGCGTACACTATCCGTATTGCCAAGTAGAATATTTAGATCCACATAATTGTTTTCTACCGAAACATTAAAAGTAGTTTTGATATCTCCTAATTTAGCTGCGGTAGGGTTGTCTTGGGGCAAATGAGTTAGCATGTACAACGAAAGGTTCAATTTTTCGTCGTTCGTGTTGTGAAGTGCAAATGTGATATCGTTGATTTGAGTCTTGTTCGTCTTGATGCTTGGTACAAATGCTTGAATTTGAACATCTTGACCATGTAAGTGTCCTTTGATAGTCGGGTAGGAAGGTATGTCAATTCCCAGATTTAATGTGTTGGTCAATTGATCTAATTGTCTGAAATAGGCATAAAAATCTAAATTCGTATTTTTAGGGTACTTCACTTGAGGTTTTTCAACAAGAAGAGGTAAGTACTTGTGTGTGATATGTTGTGCAATAGTCGGCAGAGCAGCATAGGTGAATGTGCCAGACAGATTAGCAGTTACCAAATCAGACTGTAGTCGTACTTGGTGATAAGGGATTTGGTCTTTTGTTTCGCTATCAATGAGCAGTTTGATCTGTTCTATAGCACAGTTTTGGTCGTTATTCGCCAACTTGAGACTATCGATGATGAGATATCCATTTAGGTTATCCAACATCTCTTGAGGCGTTCCTGAAGTATATAAACTAATGTAGGTATTAGCACTCAAACGCAGGTTGGGATTTTTTTCGGTCAGATGAAGTGCGGCAGGTGACAAATCGTTCAATTGGATTTCCAAATCAATGCGAGTATCATCTTGATCCCAATCGGCTAAACCATTGATATTAAGTTGGATGTTGTCATCTTTAATGGATAATGTTCCGTTGATTTCGTTGATATTCCATTCTCCATCTAGATGAATATTGTGATAGGTATATCCCAAATAGTCAACTTTTTTAATAGTGGCTTCGGCTACGCAATGTGTGAATTGTGTGGAGTCGATGGATCCGTCAATATGAGCATCAAAAGCGATATTTCCTAAGTCTTTATGATTGAATAGTTTTCCAATTTGGAAACCATTGGTGGAAACATGTCCTTTGAAGTTTGCTCCTTGCAAAGTGGTATCAATCTGCATGAGTCCATTGACACGCATTGTTCCCAATGCTGTTGTAAATGCACCATGTAATTGCATATCTTCTAGACGTCCGTCTATGTCACCTACATAGTGAATATGTTTTAAATTTGTTAGCGGTAAAGGTAATGCGATACCCTTTATATCTAGTTGGTTCAGCAGGTCTTGAAATAATACTTCGTCAAAATAAAGATGTTTGCAATTAGCATGGACATATAGCGAGTCTAAGAGGATAGGATGATAGATGGCTACATTACCATCAAACAACTTGTCCCCCTTGAAACTAAGGTGAATACTGTCTGCAAAAATAGAATCTAAACCTCCATGTAGATTCGCTTCGAAAGTCGCATCCAGCTGATCCATTTGAGCGCGCACATGCATAGTCTCAATGTGAATGTCAAGAGAATCTTTGCTAAAGATCGGTAATGTAAGCGCTAAGTCCAATTGATCTGCTAGTATGTTGTTATAGCGCAAACGTGTTTGTTGCAGTTGCAGATTGCCGACATGAACTTGCAATGGGAATTCCCCTGAACCGTCCGCCTGAAAATGATCTAAAATGAACTGGCAATTTAACGATGAATCCGAGCGATTTTGTATGTTAATATATGGTTTTTTAACAATGAGTTGCTCGATCTCTAGTTGCATATCTCCCAAAGCAAGAGGGTCAAATCGTAAATCTATTTGCTCGATATATGCTAGGGTATCTTTTTGTTGATCACTGAGATAAATGCTGTCAACTACTAAGTGAGAGAGGGGACGATAATGAAATTGTGCAATATGCACATCTGTTTGCCACTCCTTGGATAATTTGTTTGTTACTTTGCTGATTATATAGGTTTGTACACTTTTCAAATGCAACAATCCTACTACACTACCGGTTAGTAGCATAATAGAACCTATAACAATCCCTATGACAATAAGCGCCTTTCTCACTTTAATAAAGTAAAAATCGCGCAAAGATACTAATTTTCTTGCATTTATGCAAGAGTAACCTATTTTTTCTTGGAAAAATACCTACAAATTGTGTTCAAACCGCAATTTTCGCATTGGGGTTTTCGCGCTTGACAGGTATATCGACCATGTAATAATAACCAATGGTGTGCTTTTGGTATTATCTCCTCTGGTATATATTTGATTAGTTGCTTTTCGCTGTCTAGCGGATTTTTTGCTTTGGTGGTCAGTCCAAGACGTTCAGCAACTCTAAAAATATGCGTATCCACCGCCATGGTCGGTTGGTTCCACCATACTGCTAATACCACATTGGCAGTCTTGCGTCCTACGCCTGCTAGTGTTTGTAATTCCTCTCTACTATTAGGGATTATTCCACCATATACTTCCACTACGCGTTTGGCCATCTGAACTAGGTGTTCCGCTTTGCTGTTGGGATAACTAACAGAACGGATATAATTTAGCACTTCTGCTGCGGTGGAATCGGCTAAATCTGCAATAGTAGGGTAGGCCGTAAATAGAGCAGGTGTGACCAAATTTACTCGTTTGTCTGTGCACTGAGCAGATAGCATAACTGCTACTAGGAGTTGATATTCATTTTCAAAATTCAACTCACTTTCAGCAATGGGCATGTTTTGTTCAAACCATGCCATCGCTTGCTCGTATCGGTCGCGAGTTTTCATTGCTCTTTGTAAGTTCTACTTAGGTATTGGAGTATGTGGGTTGCTTGCTTTTGCACTTGCTCTGTCTCCGATGAAATCGGGCGTTTTTGCAATTTTAAGAGCATGATTTGGTACAATAGAACTAGACATGCTTCTATGTCGCTCATAGTCGGGCGGTCTGTTTTTGCTTTCAAAAGATTGAGCGAAGGAGTGAGTTGGATAATGGCAGCCCGATATGTGGCTTCTTGGTCTAGTAAATCATTGTGCAAATCCTCCAATTCATCGAGCGCATTTTTCGCCAATTGAAGGTGTCCGCCCTCCATGATATTTTCTTGGTGCATCATCTCACTTAGATCGTGTAGTTCTTGATTGGCTTCAGCTTGTTGTGGAAAGGCACGAAGGTAATCCTCTATTTGCCAAAGATACAAGATGTACTCGGCTATATTATTCTTCTTCAAAATCATAATCTTCGTCTAGTAAATAGTTATAATCGTCCGAGAAAAATTGTTCAATTTCTCGTCTATCTTTTTTAGTTGGTCGTCCAGTTCCTCTATCACGTCCGCTTTGAGCAGCGTAACGTGCCAATTCTAATAATTCCAATTGTTCCTTTGGGGTGATATCTTGTAAATATTCAGGTACCATTTTGGCTCCTAAACGATTCCCCCATAGTTGCAGAATACGATACGTGTAGGTAATTGGCCCCTTGCGTACAGTGAAAACGTCGCCCACGTGAAACATGCGGCTAGGTTTGACTTCCACGCCATTTATCTTTACACGCCCGCACTTGCAAGCATCTGTGGCAATAGAGCGCGTCTTGTAAATGCGCATGGCCCAGAGGTATTTATCTACTCGAACTTCCATTTGTTTCTATTGTTAATTGATAGGTTGTCAATCTGTAAATATATTGTTGTATATAAGCTTTCAAGAATTCTTCTTCTTGATCAATATTCACTTGATTTGTAATGTCGTGCTGCAATAGTGGATCGGTATCATAATTATATACAGCACTGATAGTTTTCCCATCAAATTGTATTAATAAACTATCTGATAGTAATTGGTATACCGGATAGTTGTAGCAAATAGCCCATGGATGTTGCTTATCTTGGGTCAATGCATTTTCTCCGAATGCAAAAAATGGTTTATTGTATCCTAGATATGCCAATACGGATGGCATAATATCGGTTTGACTAATCGTTCCTATTTTGCGTAATTCGCCTTTCTCCCATTGGGGCGAATAGAAGGCAATCGGTACTTCAAATAGTCCTTTAGCATTGGCATATTCAGGCAATGTCACTTGATTCGTGTGATCTGCCGTCAGTACAAAAAGGGTGTGCTCATACCAATCTTGTTCTTTGGCATATTCAAAGAACTTGCGAAGAGCGTGATCCGTATACCCGACACATTGGTGGATCGGTTGTTTCCCGATGGGGAATTCTCCCTCATATCGCTTAGGGACACGGAATGGGTGATGACTAGATGCTGTAAAAACTGCAGTCATAAATGGTTGCTGCATCTGGTTCATGCTGCGAGCATAATATTGTAGGAACTCCTCATCCCAAATGGCCCATGTCCCGTCAAATGCCTCGATTCCATCGTATTCATCCATGCCAAAATAGCGATCGAACCCTGCAGAACGAGCATATGCCTGAAAACCCATACTGCCATTTGGGGCACCATGAAAGAAGGCTGTCGTATATCCTTCTTTGCGTAAGCATTCGGCTATTGAGGATACTGCATTTGTAGAGTAGGGAGTGACGATATAGGGTTCAATTAACATTGGGATAGATGACAATATAGACGGCATAGCATCAATTGACTTCCTGCCCGATGCAAATGACTGTGTATAGGTAACGCTATGCACCAATAATGAATCTAAAAATGGTGTATATCCATCATAACCATCTATGTGTTGATTATAAAAACCGATGTATTCTTTAGAGAATGATTCCAAAATCAGAATCACCACATTGGTCTGCCCCAATTTTTCATTTCTCTCCATTTGATCGTTATGAATAGGTGTAAAAATGCTTTCTACCTCTTCTTTTCTGAAATAATGCGGATGTATGTAGGTTGTATTTTCCAACGATTTCATCAGCGAAAATGGAGTATTGAGTATGATGGCCGTTTCCTGTGGAGTATTGGTGTATTGTAGCGCATTAGAAATGGTAATTGGTCGTGTATACTTACCGAATCCACCGCGAATACCAATTACGATAAAATACACACTCGCTAACATGATTAGCGTTTCTAACAGGTAATATGCCCATATCCTACGTGGTGTCCAGACCTCCCATTTTTTACCCGTACAGAGGATGAATATGATGAGGATTACTATTCCAAATACTGTCACATGCCAATATTGTAGGGCGGATTGCAGAATCACCTGAATGATATTGTCATCATTCTGAAACTCGCTAAAGATGGTGCATGTTGTTCGGCGATTAGTAAAACGCACATAGACTATATCCATGCAGTTTGCGATGAATCCGATAATATTGGGTATCCAGAAAGTCCATTTCGCCACACCTATATATGCTTTATGACTGCGAATAGTTGCTGGTAATGGTAGTAGCACCAATAATAAATACAAAGAGTTGATATAGAGCAGTGCGGTTAAATCAAATCGCAAACCGCCTATTAGCATTTCGATGAGATGACCGGTGCTAACATTTGGATAGAGATCGATGTTTATCCAATAGAAAAACAGTCGTGTTAGTGTATATACCACCATCACGAGCAGTAAATTCATGGCGCCTACTATCCACGGATGTTTTATGTTTATATTCCTAAACACCATACCTCAACTGTTTCAAATAAATCTCATTTATTTGCCATTGTATTGATTCATCGTTCGGTCCATACCTTGCAAACAGAAGGAAGGAATAATCTCACTAACTACTTTCAAACGATCTGGCATGGCTTTGGCTTCTTCATCGCTCCATTGACCTAATACAAAGTTGCATTGTGCGCCTTTGCTAAAGTCGTTGCCAATACCAAAACGCAAACGTGCATAGTTTTGAGTACCAAGCACTTGTTGGATATGCCCCAAACCATTATGCCCACCGTTGCTGCCTTGCTTGCGCATGCGTATGCTACCAAATGGCAAGTTGAGGTCATCTACAAGAACTAGCATGTTTTCTACTGGAATCTTCTCTTGTTGCAACCAATAGCGAACGGCGTTTCCGCTCAAATTCATGTAGGTTGATGGTTTGAGCAAAATAATTTCGGCGCTTTTTGCGCGACAACGCGCTACAAAACCGTAGCGTTTGTCTTCCCATGTCGCACCCTTGCTCTCCGCGAAGGCATCTAACATCATGAATCCGATGTTATGTCGTGTATTGGCATATTCATCGCCAATATTGCCCAACCCAACAATTAAATATTTCATATTCTTGACTTTAAACTCTAAACAGTAGGCGCTTTGCGCCGTTCTCTAAACCAAATAAGAGCGGAAGTATCCTTCCACTCTTATTTCAGACCGCTCTAATGAGTGGTTATTATTTCTTTTTACCCTTAGCAGGAGCAGCAGCTGCAGCAGCTTGTTGGCTTGCACGAGTTGCCTTAACGCGAGCAACGCAAGCATCTGCTGGGTTCATCAACTTCAAACCTTCAGCTACTTGAACTGCGCCTACATACAATTTCTTACCCAAGCCGAGGTCTGTGATGTCGATCTCAACGCGGTTAGGAATTTGTGTATAGATACCATTTACTTTGAGCTTTCTCATCTCGAGAGACAATTTACCACCGGCTTTAACACCTTCTGCGTGACCTTGCAATTGTACTGGAATAGCTACAGTTACAGGCTTGTTCTCGGTTACCTCAAGGAAGTCAATGTGAAGCAATTGCTCGCTTACTGGGTGGAATTGCAACTCTTTAACTACTGCCATTTTCTTTGTCTCACCGATGGTCAACTCTACAACCATTGTGTCTGGGCAATAGATGAGCTTGCGTACGTCATCAACTGTTACTGTGAAAGTTACGTTCTCGCCATTACCATAGAGGTTACATGGAACGAGGTTCTCTTGACGGAAAGTCTTAGCGGCTTTCTTGCCGTACTCGCTACGTGGAGTACCTACCAATTCAAATGTTTTCATTTCTTATAAAAGTGTTACTCAATAATAGGGCAGAATTCCCAGCCTTTAATCCTAGATTAGCACTAAACACTAAACTCTAAACACTAAACTACTGTTGGTGTGGCTGCCCGTATCCCATCACACATGAAGATTTCTCTTCAAAAAAAGCCCGACATGCGGGCTTCTTTTGTTGACCAACCTGGAATCGAACCAAGATTTTCAGAACCAAAATCTGACGTAATAGCCTTTATACCATTGGTCAATAATTTCGTCATTCTCGAAATCGGCTGCAAAGGTACTGCTTTTTTTTGATATGACCAAATTATTTGTGTGTTTTTTTTTGAAAAAACGCAATTTTCTTGGTGAAAACTCGTGTTTTTAGGCTTAATCTTCGTAAACTAAGCACACATTGTCCACCCAAAGAGTATTTCCTGCCTTACCTACGAAAGCTTCATATTTGCCTGATGTTAGCATAATTACCAAGTGAGTTGGCTCCAATGTGGCATCCCAACCTTCTTCCTCAATGAGAACTACTTTACCTTTGGAGTTGACTGCGCGTTGCATCTCTTTGAAGCCCATATAATCCTCATACCATGGCTCGTTTGTGATGTCGCCATAGTGAATAGGTAGGCGATGACCATTGACCCATGTGAGCTGATCCTGGCTAAAACGCTCATATGCTGTTCCTACGCGAATGGAGTGAATCTTACCTTTTTCATCTTCCCATCGGTGTTGCAGATAGAGATAAACCTCGGCTTCGTCATGACCTTCCTGTTTCTTAGGTTTAGCCATACCTTTAGCATGCCAAATCCATTGTTCTGGTGAAACAACGCACTTGTAATCTAACATCAATGCTTGAGGGCGCTCAGTGAATGGTACGCCGAAATCAATGTTTTGATAAGGATCTTTGGCTGTAGTGATTGGCTCAAGGTTGCGTCCTGTAAACAATGTACCTGGTACGAGTACCTGTACATCTATCATGCCTATGACGCGTACGCCCAAGAGGTCAACATCTAGACGACAGCATGTTCCTCCCTCTTCTCGTGCTTCTGGAGTCATTGTTCCTGCTGCTTTCTCTATACCTATGATATTGGCATAGGCATTGCTAGTCGCCCAAGGATTACCATTCTGTCCGTAGGTGTATGGACCATTCTCCCAAATCGTATCGGTTGGTGCCAAAGCATAGAGCGTTTTGGTTTGACCGCCAAGAAGTTTAGACTCTTTGATGTAACGCACTGTCCAACTTTCCATATCGCCGAATGGAATGGTGTCAATGCGCTCTGCATGTATGTTTACTGCCAAGCAGAGAAGGAGCAACAATGCGATCTTCTTCATTACTTTGCCTCGATAATATAATAGTTCTTCTTACCTTTTTGGCAAAGTATGTACTTGCCGTTGAGTAACATCTCTGCTGTAATAGCCTTCTGTGGGTCGGTAAATTTCTCCTTGTTGATAGAGAAACCATTGGCGGTAATCATCTTGCGAGCCTCACCCTTAGATGGGAAAATATTGGTCTTTTCTGCCAACAAATCTAATGGAGGAATACCTGCCTCTAAGTCAGTCTTGCTAACCTCGTGCTTCTCTATGCCGTCAAATACCTGCAAGAACATCTCCTCATCTAGTTTGCTCAATGCCTCGTGAGTAGCATTGCCGAACAAGATATTACTTGCCTCTACGGCTGCCTCATAATCCTCGCGGCTATGAACCATCACGGTCACCTCTTCTGCCAAACGTTTTTGCAGGCTGCGCATGTGTGGAGCCTCTTCGTGCTCGGCTATCAACGCATCGATAGTCGCCTTGTCCAAGCAAGTGAAGATCTTGATGTAACGCTTAGCGTCGTCATCGCTCACATTCAACCAGAATTGGTAGAAACGATATGGGCTAGTGTATTTGCGATCCAACCAGATGTTACCGCTCTCGGTCTTGCCGAACTTACCACCATCAGCTTTGGTAATCAATGGACAGGTCAAAGCGAAAGCCTCGCCGCCACCCATTTTCTTGATGAGTTCAGTACCAGTGGTGATGTTACCCCATTGATCGCTACCACCCATTTGCAATTTGCAGTTCTTATGCTTGTTCAAATATACATAGTCGTAGCCTTGCAACAATTGATAAGTAAACTCTGTAAAAGACATGCCTTGACTAGCCTCGCCGTTGAAACGTTTTTTTACAGAGTCTTTCGCCATCATATAGTTTACGGTAATCAATTTACCTACCTCGCGCGCGAAATCTAAGAAGGTGTAGTCCTTCATCCAATCGTAGTTGTTCACCAACTCTGCATCATTCTCGCCTTCGCCAAAAGTCAAGAAACGACCCAATTGTTGCTTGATGCACTCTTGGTTGTGACGCAATGTCTTCTCATCCAACAAGTTACGCTCGGCTGACTTACCACTAGGGTCACCGATCATACCAGTTGCACCACCAATCAGTGCGATTGGCTTGTGACCTGCGTTTTGCAAGTGTTTGAGCATCATGATGCCGCACAAGTGACCGATATGCAAACTATCCGCAGTTGGGTCAATACCCAAGTATGCTGCGGTAGCTTCTTTCATTAGTTGTTCCTCTGTACCTGGCATCATGTCTTGCAGCATGCCACGCCAGCGCAATTCTTCTACAAAATTCTGTTTCATATATATAATAAGGTGTATTTAACTTGAAAAACCCTGCAAAATTACTGCTTTTTTCTGATATACGCAATTTTTTTTGAAAAATTCTTGTGTATATGCTTTTTTTGTAGTACCTTTGTAGCCGATTTTCGACTATAGTCTCTGGCGATCAGCATAGAGTACGCGTTTTTGCGGCTTGAACAGTAGTGTATACTATAGTTATTTAACCCATTAAAAATCTTAAGAAATGGATTTGATGAAAATTGCCGAAGAGGCATTCGCTGGCGAGAAGAAAGAGTTTCCAGCATTCGCTGCAGGTGATCAAGTGACTGTAGCTTATCGTATTAAAGAGGGTAACAAGGAGCGTATCCAAGAGTTCCGCGGTGATGTTATTTGCATCCACGGTAGCGGTGACAAGAAACGCTTTACTGTTCGCAAGATGTCTGGCAACGTAGGTGTAGAGCGTATCTTCCCTATGGATAGCCCATTCATCGAGAAAATTACTGTTAACAAATACGGTAAAGTTCGTCGCTCTAAATTGTACTACTTGCGCAATCTTACT
The DNA here is from genome assembly GCA_045630805.1 of Paludibacteraceae bacterium. Lineage (GTDB taxonomy): Bacteria > Bacteroidota > Bacteroidia > Bacteroidales > Paludibacteraceae > Colicola. Next base: position 1,700 of record JAZQTO010000063.1, on the reverse strand, counting down.
GGTAAGAAAGCTCGTATTCCAGAGCGCCGCGTTAAGTAATCTAGACTTACAGCTAGAAAGAATAAAAAGAGAGTCTCATCGAGACTCTCTTTTTGTTTTTCTCCTAAACTCCTAAACTTCTGAACTTCTGAACTCCTAACCCTCCCCTAATCGCACAACGAAAACAAGTCTGCCCTCGGATTGACTAGCATCACAGGCACTTCACTTTTGCGAATAGCGTACAACTCTGGCGGCCCAAACAACCAATCATCCAACCCATATTCTCTACTAGCAGTCAGTAATAGCAAATCATGTCTCCATTCTGTGGAATGAAAATCTTTGTGAAAACTAAAACTATCACGTTTGGCTTCTTGCACCTCGTAACTGATCTCCTCGCCAGTGCGCTCAACTATCGTCTGAATATGGGTGATGATGCGCTGTGTATTCTGTTTGGCTTTACTTCCGTAGTCGCGCGCGCGTAGTAATATAAGGTGTGCCCCTGTTTTACGGGCTAAATAAGTACAAATCTCTGCCTTGTACACTTCCTCTTCCAGCATACTCACAGGCACTAAAATTCTAGTCAATTCTAAACTTTTGCCCTCCTGAACTTCTGCCCTCCTGAACTCCTGAACTTCTGAACAGCAGCTTTGCTGCGCTGAACAATTATTCTTAATTACCATGTACGGACGCCTTTCTTCTCGACAAGCATCAAGTGCACGCTGAATATCACGACGAGTACCGTCGCAATATCCTACACGAATATCGTCAGTATGGAATAATTCAAAATTCATTCAATATCTAACAGCGCAGCGGTCTAACCTTGATTAGCAATATCGCGATTGATACCCTCAATATACGAAATCAGTTCTTGTTCTCCAAGTCCTTTCTCTGCGGATGTTACAAAGATAGGAGGCAGTTCTTCCCAAACTTCTTGTAGTTTTTCTTTGTAACTATTCACGTTCATAGTCAGTTTACTCTTAGTCAGTTTGTCTGCTTTCGTAAAGACAATCGCAAAAGGAATAGCCTGTTCGCCTAACCACTCCATAAACTCCAAGTCAATCTGTTGTGGCTCATGGCGGCAGTCGATCAATACGAACAAACTCACCAATGCCTCACGCAATAGGCAATAACGCTCAATCATTGTTTTGAGTTTCGCGCGTTGCTTCTTGCCTGCTTGCGCAAAACCATAACCAGGCAAATCGACCAAATGCCAATGCTGATCTGTACCTGCATTGATGATAAAGTGATTGATCAGCAATGTCTTACCGGGTTTTTGACTCGTCTTAGCCAGTTTAGGATTATGCGTAAGCATATTGATAAGACTAGACTTGCCCACATTACTTCTGCCAATAAAAGCATATTCAGGAATAGTGCTTTGTGGGCACTGCATGACATCCGGGCTAGATATTACAAAAGATGCAAATTGTATCATAATTCAAAATTCTTAATATCTCATTTTGTTTTGCTCCCTCAAATGCGGCTTGTCGCATTTCATTTGGAGCAAAAACAAAAGAGTTTCTCTAGATTCTTAAATATTTTTGTAGCCATCAAAGATGGCGTATTCTTGTTCCAAAAAATAATTGTTATATATTTAAAATTTTTTATTACCTTTGCAGTCGATTTACATCTAAAGTATGGAATAAGGCAGATGAATTGTTAGCGTTTTACGCCGTTATTGACGTTATGTCCCCATACTTTATACATCCAAAAGCTGGATAGTT
>JAZQTO010000062.1:0-14836 GCA_045630805.1 Paludibacteraceae bacterium | reverse complement strand
CTAAGGCAAACGGCTTCCGCCAGATTGTGGCTGCCGCAGGAGATGCCCGCGCGGCTTCCGGCTTGCTTGTTACCGAGCAGCTGCCGCAGATTGTGGAGACTCAGGCCAGCGCCGTACGTGGCCTCAGCTTTGACAAGGTGGTGGTCATGGGGGGCGGCAACGATAAATCCGGCTCCGTGGGCGGTTTTGTGCAAAACCTTGTTACCGGCACCCTGCCGCTGCATGAGCTCGCCTCCAGCGTGGGTGTAGAGCTGCCTTCATACCTCGGTAAGTCTGCGGCAGAGGAGGCCTCATCTACCACTCCCCAAGCATAAGGATTAACCTATACCTTTTCTGCCCCCGTTGCAAAAAAGCAATGGGGGTAGTTTTTTGATGATGCATACAATCCTAGAGATTGACTCACGATAAAGTGTTTGGTAGAATAAACACATGGCAGGGGACGCCACAGCTTATGTTTTTTTCGGCAGCGATGAAGGTGCCGCAGGCAGTGCTGCGCTCAAAACCTATACTGAGCTAACCGCCGGCGGGGATGGATGGGGCGATGAAATGATTGACGGCGCAGCTGCCACCGCAGATGAGGCGGTCGGCATTATTCAGCGTACAGTCTCAGGCCTACAGATGTTCAACATGTTCGGTGGCCGCAAGGTGATTTGGCTGAAAGGTGCTACCTTTTTGGGTATATTTAGCTACGACAATTTTCCAAAGGGCAATGGGCTGCGCACGCAATAGTAGCCAGGTGCCGCTTTGTCGTTCTTCTGCAAAAAGCCTCATGGTCAATGCAGGGCATACTAACATCAGCAACCAAGGAGCAATCTGGAATAGACCATCTACCTGCGCATAACCCGACTCAATAACATTCCATTGCCCTGGTATCACCCACAGAAAAAGACTAATAGCCAAGAGAAACAACCCAATCACGATATATGCAATTGGCGTCGAGAAATAATATGAGAGTTCTTTCCTAAACACTAAACTCTAAACACTAAACTACTTCTTCACAGGAGTCTTTGGGAAAATAACCCAGAATGCCAAAGCCACTACCAAGGCGAAGCCTGCAAAGATATACCAGCTGGTTTGCCAGCCCTGCCAGATAGCCATTGGACCAGCTGCAATCACAGCCTCGGCGTTCACAAAGTGGTTCACAATTGCTTGTGCAGCCAAAGTTCCGATTGTAGCACCGAAGCCGTTGGTCATCATCACGAACAATCCTTGTGCGCTGGAGCGTTGGCTTGGGTCGGTCTCTTGATCCACATACAACGAACCAGAGATATTGAAGAAGTCAAAAGCAAAGCCATAGACGATACAACTCAACACAAACAAGATCACGCCAGGCATACCTGGGTCACCAGCACCGAAGAAACCGAAGCGCAATACCCATGCCAACATAGCCATCAGCATCACAGACTTGATACCAAACTTCTTCAAGAAGAATGGGATAAACAAGATGCACAATGCCTCGCAGATTTGTGAGATAGAGATGAGCATATTAGCATGTTGTACACCGAAAGTATCAGCAAACTCCTCAATCGCTCCAAAACTGGTAATGAATGGGTTAGCATAGCCGTTAGTGATTTGCAAACACATACCGAGCAACATAGAGAAGATGAAGAACACCGCCATCTTCTTTTGTTTGAACAAAGCAAATGACTCCAATCCCAATGCCTCAACGAGCGACTTATTCTCTACATGACCCTTCACTGGACAAGCAGGCAAGGTCAATGAGTAGATAGCCAAGACGATACTCAAGCCACCACTCACAAGGAATTGATTAGGTGTTGCTTGGAAGCCGCATAAGTCCACAATCCACATCGTAACGATGAAGCCCACGGTACCCAACACGCGGATAGGTGGGAATGCCTTTACGGTATCAAGATTAGCTTGAGTCAAAGCGGTATAAGCTACAGAGTTACTGAGTGCCAAAGTTGGCATAAAGAATGCCACCGAAGCGGTGTAGAGAGAGAATAAAGTAGCAAATTGCACACCATCACCAGCCATAAGTGCATATGCACCAGTAGCAATCATAAACATACCTGCGAGAGCATGACAGAGACTCAATGCTTTTTGTGCAGGGATCCATCTATCTGCCACGATACCCATCAATGCTGGCATAAAGAGACTGACGATACCTTGGATGGAATAGAACCAGCCGATATTGGTAGCCATACCGTGCGTAGCAAGGTAGGTACCCATTGATGTTAAATACGCTCCCCAAACGGCAAATTCGAGGAAGTTCATTACGGTCAAACGAAACTTGATGTTCTTCATTGTTGTATTGTATTTTTGATTATTCTAGTAATTCAGCCGACAAAGGTAGTAAAAATCCTAGACATATGCAAAAAATACGCTAATTTTTCGTTTTTTATATATACTCTCTCACTGCGTAAGGTACCTTTGGTAGTACTCCATACAATAGCACAATGTCTTTTTGTCTATTTCAAATATAAACGTGGATTGGAGAGGCTATTGGCGATATAATGTGCTTCGTATCTATCTAAAGCTGCGGCAGAAGTAGAGAAATAATGCATGGCTGCCGCCTCGGCACCGAACACTCCATCCCCCATCTCAATGCTATTGAGATACACTTCAATAATACGCTCCTTACCCCATATGAACTCAATCAAAATCGTGAAATACGCCTCAAATGCCTTGCGAACATACGTGCGAGAAGGAGTACAGAAGACATTCTTAGCCGTCTGCTGCGAAATAGTGCTACCACCACGAACAATCTTTCCTGCACGTTGATTGCGTTGGTGGGCACACTGAATAGCATCCCAATCAAACCCACTATGCTCATAAAAACGGGCATCTTCCTCGTCTATTACCGCAGCAATCAGTTCTGGGGAGATTTCCTCTATAGGCACCCACTCATGTTGTATCTCTAATCGACGCCCCTCACTACGCGCTTCCACCTGACGGATAAGCATCAAAGGCGTAAAAGGCACTGGGACGAATTTAAAAAGCACAACCAAAGCAATAGTACCAAAGAAGAAATAGAGAATGAGATTGGATAGATGTTTACACATGGGTTCAGGGGGTTAGAAGTTCAGGAGTTCAGGAGTTCAGGAGTTTAGGAGTTAGCGGATAGGTTTGCCATGTTCATCAATGAGGGTACCAAAGCGATTGGACCACTCACCAAAAGAAGCAAAGAAGGTATGCTTGGTCTGCGCCTTGATGTCATAGAATAGCGGAGGCGTCAACACGCGATAGCGCTTATCCATAAGACCTTTCTTATTATTGTAGTCCACATAGACATAGCAATTGGTTTCCTCCCAAATAGCATTGCCATGGGCGTCTTTTCTACCTGTGTTATAGGCTAATTCTTCAATAGACTTGAAGATCACCTCATAAATTAGTTTGCCATCGTAAGAGAAAAGGTGCTGAATACCATTATGTTCGCTGGCAATCAATCCCTCCGACCAATCAACATCAATAGCCTTGTAATTGCCTATAAGGATAGTATCCAAGTCATAGTTATAAATGATACACTCATCATTGGTGCGGGTATTATAGAGACGATGACGATATTCATTTTCTATCATGCTATAAAGCGGAGGAAGTACCCATTGAGCAGCGGTATCGATGAGCCCCACCTTATCATTGTCCACATTGACTACTAGTTTGTCGTTATGGAACAACAACTCGTATTGCTTTTTATACTTAAAGCCATTAGGATTAACCAAAGATCCATCACGGCGGAAGATATAAATAGTATCATTCTTTACCATAACACCACGGTCACAAGAGAACTCCCATGCTTTTTCATAAATAAGAGGAGTGAGGAGTTCGGCAGTGTTAAGGTTAATGTACGCACGACGGTTATTCTTGGCTATAATAGCGATAGTATCGCTGTAGCTAACGTGTAGCCAGTCAATACTATCCACCAAAATCTTACCTGTCTCAGGATTGTAGATATGACAACCATATTTGTAGCGGAGATGGTTGTTGCCGATCTCCTCGCCGTAGAGTTTCTTCTCCATACGTTTGGATGCCGAAGAAATAGTACCACTGAGCGCAACGATAGTTGCAATAAGAACGACTAATCCACTAGAGAGAAGCAGAATAGATTTAACGGATAGCGACTTGAGCCACTTAAGAAATGAAGTTGGTTTCATAGAGTAAATAGTTTAGTTGGTTTGTAATTGGGTTAGGTGGTTTAATGACAACGGGATGTTGTTAATTTTGAATTATGAATTTTGAATTCTTAATTCTTGTGCAAAGGTATGAAATATTTTTGAATTAAGAATTAAGAATTTTGATTTTTGTACGAAATGAAAAATGGCGTGTATGAAAGTATATTCACACACACCATTTTGTACAGGTTATGGGACGCCCTGCGGGCCATGGGCTATAGGCGAGAGGTTAGAGGGACCAGACGATGAAACTAACGTTTTTATATACACGAGGTTCCCATTGACCAGAGGCGATGCCGAGACCGTCCATCGTACGGTACCAACCAATAGCCGAACTACCAACAAGGTAAATAGCATTGGTTGTACCTAGATCAACGAGTGCTTGGGAAAAGTCATGCAAGGACTCTGGAGTAAAAGTCTCTGCCACAACTACTCTACCCTCCAATTCGCACAAACCGCGACGAGTAGATTGGCTCTTAAGCTCGTTCTCTACCAACATTCCTTCGGACACCAACGGATATTGACGGAAGAAATATCCTCCCACCTCGGTAGCCTGCTCAAAGAGGGGCGAGTTGTCCGCGACACCAATAGTCACTTGATCGCCAATAATACCACAATATCCCTTTTTGCTAAGTCCCCAACTGAGTGGTTTGCCACGCAAGACAAAAGCACCCACGATTTTCTTGTTGTCTGCCCGTACATCAGCCGCTTGGAAAAGAAGCATGTTATTAGTGGTATCATCTATGCACTTATATCCTACCTCAAGACGAGGTGTCATATTAAGCGGAACATAGAGACGCATAGGAATATCATTTATAGTGGTGTCTTTGGTTATAACACAGATATCCGTAATACTATCCAACGATTGCATCCAACCTCTAAGAGGATGTGGAATCACCTGGCGAGCAGACTTCTCAAAAATCCCCTCCTCCTCTTGCGATCTAACACATGAGAAGGCAATAATGCTTGCAACGACACCTATCGCTAGCGCAGCAATTAGGATAATCCAACCCCACTTGCGTTTAGGAGCGGGAGAGGAGTCGCCTAAGACACGGATCTCGGTATCTTGTATGTCATACTTATTTGATTTCATATTTCTTTTCGATAAATTCTTTTAGCGATTTGAGAGCTTCCTTTGATGCAGAAAGCGTATAGGTATTATCACGATCCTTGAGAAGCAATTGCTGGCGAGCCACATTGATGTGATAAATATGGTTGATATTGATAATCAAGCTTCTACCTATACGAATAAACATGCTACTCATATCTGGTAACTGCTTATTGATCATATCCTCAAGCTGCCCCAATTGGAAGGTAACCATACGAATCTCACCACCTGACATAAGCAAATTGCTGTAATTGCCATCCGACGATATATATATAATGTGTGCTGCCGCTACACGCAACAGTTCGTTGGAAGTAGATATGATGAGATGGGTATTCATTTCGATTGCAAAAGTACTGCTTTTTTATTAGATGTGCAAATATCAAACGCTGTTTTGTACGAAATAGGCGGATTTTTGTACGAAATATAATCCCTCGCTATTTTCAGGATATAGCGAGGGATGTACTTAATAGGAATTACCTTAAAACTCACTTGTAAAGTGGAACTTAATGTTCTTGTAGTCGCTTTGTGCCATTTGGAGTACATAGCCGCTATCTGCCATAAAGACATCACGTCCTTCCTTGTCCTTCGCCATATACTGCGCTTTGCGTTTCTTGAACATCTCCAACTCAGCTTCGTTGTCTGACTCTATCCAGCAGGCCTTGTACATCTGCAATGGTTCCCAACGGCATTTTGCTTGATACTCATGCTCCAAGCGGTGTTGGATAACTTCAAACTGCAATTGTCCTACTGTACCGACAATCTTGCGACCATTGAACTGGCTGACAAATAACTGTGCCACACCTTCGTCCATGAGTTGGCTGACGCCCTTATCCAACTGCTTTTGCTTCATTGGGTCGGCATTCTCGATATACTTAAACATCTCTGGCGAGAAGGATGGCAAGCCCTTGAAGTGGAGGTTCTCGCCTGCGGTCAGGGTGTCACCAATCTTGAAGTTGCCTGTATCTGGCAAACCTACTATATCGCCTGCAAATGCCTCATCTACTGTCTCTTTGCGCTGAGCCATGAAGCAGGTAGGAGCAGAGAAACGCATTTGACGATTCTCGCGCACGTGTTTATAATAGGTGTTACGCACGAATTTACCGCTACAAATCTTGAAGAAAGCGATACATGAGCGGTGGTTAGGGTCCATATTGGCGTGGATCTTGAAGCAGAATGCGGTAAATCCATCTTCCATTGGTTCTACTTTACGCTCTACCGCCTCCACAGGACGTGGAGAAGGAGCAATCTGAACAAAACATTCCAAGAGTTCCTTCACACCAAAGGTATTCAATGCTGAGCCAAAGAACACAGGAGCCAAATCACCCGCGAGATAATCCTCACGAGAGAAAGGATTATACACACCCTCAATCATCTCTAGATCCTCTTGGAGTTTCATTGCATCTTGTTCGCCTACAAGCTCGGCAATCTGTGGATCCGTCACATCATCAAAACGAAGAGACTCGGTGACTTGCGTCTTATTGGGCGTATAGAGATCAAGGGTCGATTGGAAAATATTGTACACGCCTTTGAATCGCTCGCCGCTGTTGATTGGCCATGAGAGTGGGCGCACATGGATGCCGAGTTCGCTCTCTACCTCGTCCATCAGATCGAAGGGGTCTTTACCCTCGCGGTCCATCTTATTAACAAAGACCATCACAGGCGTCTTGCGCATACGGCAGACCTGCATAAGACGGCGTGTTTGGGTCTCCACACCCTTGGCAGAGTCGATGACAATAACCACTGAATCCACCGCAGTTAAAGTACGGAAAGTATCCTCCGCGAAATCCTGGTGACCAGGGGTATCAAGAATATTGATATGATAGTTATTATAGTCAAAACCCATCACAGAGGTAGCCACAGAGATACCACGTTGTTTCTCAATCTCCATCCAGTCAGAGGTAGCAGTCTTACGGATTTTGTTGGATTTCACCGCTCCTGCCACGTGGATAGCACCTCCATAAAGAAGAAGTTTTTCAGTCAATGTTGTCTTACCCGCATCCGGGTGAGATATAATCGCAAAGGTTCTGCGACGTAAGATTTCTTGTTGTTCAGCGTTACTTAGCATTGTATATAGTTGTTCAAAATCGGGTGCAAAGGTACGAAATATTTTGCAAATATGCAAATTACGACATAAAATTTGCACTTCTCAAAAAAAAGTATTAATTTTGCAGCGCAAAATAAATTTTATATTCATATGAAAGAGATTATTTCTACACAAAATGCACCAGCAGCTATCGGTGCATACAGTCAAGCAGTAGTGGCAAACGGCATGTTGTTTGCTAGCGGACAATTGGGTATTGACCCTGCAACAGGAGAGTTTGCAGGTGCGGATTTCCGTAGCCAAGCTGAGCAAGCCGTTAAGAACGTAGCAGCCATCCTTGAGGCAGCAGGCACAGATGCAAGTCATGTAGTTAAAACCACTGTATTCTTGACAGATATGGCTAATTTTGCTGTGCTCAATGAGGTGTACTCCACCCTCTTTGCTGCTCCATTCCCAGCTCGTTCTGCCGTGGCAGTAGCTGCGTTACCAAAAGGAGGATTGGTAGAAATCGAAATCCTAGCAGTATTATAGTGGATACAGTATTGATTATACTAGGGGCGATATGCCTATTGGTGGGTATTGCAGGATGTATACTCCCCGTTTTGCCTGGAGTACCATTAGCATATGGCGGATTGGTGCTGTTGCACTTCACGGACAAAGTGGATTTCTCCTGGCAGTTCCTCACTATTTGGGGCGTAGTCACGGTGGTGGTACAAGTACTAGACTACTTCATCCCCGCTTGGGGAACCAAGAAGTTTGGCGGAAGTAAATGGGGCGTATGGGGAAGCACTATAGGTCTATTCATTGGACTAGTAATGGGACCTATGGGAATCGTAATAGGACCATTCATTGGTGCCGTAATAGGAGAGCTAATGTACTTTAACCAACACCCACAAACCAATGATACACAAGAACCTAACTCAAATTTTAACCAAGCTCTCCGCGCAGGTTTTGGTTCGTTTATAGGGCTGTTGGCTGGCACATTATTAAAACTGGTGTGCTGCGTATGGATGGCGGTAGAGTTTGTGAAAGTGCTCATGTAGAAGTTCAGGAGTTTAGAAGTATATGAAAGAGAAAGGAATGCCCGTAGTGGCAATGGTATATGATTTTGACGGGACACTAGCTCCTGGAAACATGCAGGAGTTTGGTCTGCTGAAAGCATTGGGATATGATAATCCTAATGACTTTTGGGATTTATGCGATCACCTCGCCCACACCCATGATGCAGGAAGTATATCTGTGGTCATGTATGCCCTCCAATCCGAGGCTAAACGAGCAGGCATACCTTTGACACGCGAACGACTGCAAGCCTTTGGACAGGAAGTGAGTTTCTTTCCTGGTGTACTAGAATGGTTTGAAAAGATCAATGCCTACGCCGCAGAAATAGGCGTGGAAGTCAAGCATTACATCAATAGTTCGGGTGTGAAGGAAATGGTAGAGGGTTGCGCCATTGCCAAGCACTTTGAGAAGATTTACGCATGCTCCTATCTATATGATAACCAAGGAGAAGCGTGTTGGCCAGCCGTAGTGGTGGACTATACCAAAAAGACTCAGTTTCTTTTTAAGATTAGCAAAGGTATTTTGGAAGTTAGCGACAAAGTACGCGTCAATGAATACATGCCAGAAGAAGAACGCCCTGTTCCGCTGGATAGAATGATCTACTTCGGCGATGGTGAGACCGATGTACCATGTATGCGAACCGTCAAAGCAGGAGGAGGATATAGTTTTGCTGTCTATGGCAACGAGAAAAAACAAAAAGTAGCCCAACAACTATTATCCGAAGGTCGTGTCAACTTTGCTTGCGAAGCCGACTACACCCAAGACGGAGATATGATGCGAATCGTTAAACATATCCTAGACAAGGCCAAAGCAGACTACGCACTAGACCAGATTGAACAAGAAAAATAGAGATTTTTTCAAAATTTCCTTCAGTATTCCTTCGGAGTTCTTTCGGAGTGGTATCGGAGTGGTAACGGTATCAACTAAGCATTAGAGAGTAAGTCTCCTATCACTTGTGGTAGGAGATTTTTTTCGGCTTGTTGGACACGTTGGGCTAGTTTTTCTGGAGTATCAACGGGCATAATAGGTACGGAGGATTGGGCAATAATCGTACCTCCATCGACCTCGGCACTTACATAGTGAACCGTGCAACCAGACTGCTCTTCACCAGCAGCTAACACAGCCTCATGCACACGAATACCATACATACCCTTACCGCCAAACTTAGGTAATAAAGAGGGGTGGATATTGATAATCTTCTTATCCCATTTCTCGCAAAACCATTGTGGTATAATCGCCAAGAAACCCGCTAGGACAATGAGTTGGATCTGATGTTGGGTTAAAATTTGGTCAATCTCCTGCCAATCCTTGGACAACAAAGTAGTGATGCCTTCTTGCTCAGCTCGCTCCTGTGCTAGACACACACGATTAACAACTACCAAAGAGACTTGGTAATTATATTGCTCTTGGCAATCCATCAGCGTTTGAAGCGTAGTACCTGTTCCTGAAGCAAATACAGCTAGCATGATTAGGGTTGGATAAAGATTTTCTTACCGTTTTGTATATAAATACCCGATTTCATCGGAGAATTGACTAGTTGTCCTAAGATATTAAACACCCTATTATCTACAGGGCGAACAACATCCTCAACAGCGGTGGATACATTATCTCGATAAAACTCCCCTGCATTCAAGAAAGCATATCGGCGTTGGATCCAATCATAGATAAAGTCTAACTCTTGCTGCAAGTTGAGTTCGTATCCACCAATATCTGAATCCCTACTCCATTTCTGTTCTTCACGTGCTGCTGCGCCACCACGGATAAAATGATGGATATAATTTTCATAGCGGGCATATAAAGAATCAGGATTAAGATGCGTTTGATACAACTCCCAATAACGGTCCTTAACTGCCTTGTTATACTCAGGAATTTTGATCATTCGATTCAAGACCATCAATAGATTTTGCGTACGCATGTCTATTTCAGGTCCAAAACCACTTGGATGTGGTTTAGTAGGATTATATCCTTGTCCTGCAGTGCAATCCAAGTCCCAAACAGCAATGGTTAGTTTCTTATCCTGTTCCCCATCATAGCATACCCAAAACATATTCTTACCATTGTTATCCTGCGCCACTAAGATATTGATTAGTAGATAGTAATCAATTAAAACAGGCACATCAAAATACTCATCCAAATAGAGTTTGAATTCGGGATCAGTACTATTCAACGCAAAATTAATAGCATTATAGAGAATGGAGTAGTCTGTCGGATTAACATCCTCAAAATCAGGATACTTCGTTTCAAAACCACGATATACTTCTTGGGTATTATCGTAATCCTTGATGTCATACATACTCGTTCCGTCCCATGAATCAGACTTCCATAAGTGACCATGGAAAATATTGTTATCTTCGTCGTGCTCTACTACTTGTGTTTGCTCTTGATCAATATTCTCAGTCAAGGAATAGATACCGCGGTACTCGCTATTGAGAAAAACCTCAACAAACTGTCCTCTTACACTAGTCAAAGCCTCTGGAGCTTGTTCTATATAATAAGGTTGGCGAGCCATATCGTGCCACAGTTCATGACCTATCTGATTGCGGCAACGGGCAAGATCTACCTGAGCTGCATTGAGGATCCAATGGTTATGCGTTCTCAAACCAAAAAACTGGCGCTTGTATTTCTTTCCGTTGTAGTTGAGGAACTTGATAGCATAGTTGCGTTTATGTTTGTTTTTACCATTTGTACTTCCTCCACGCCATTTGATTTTGGCTTTCATCTGCTCAAAAGGCACCGTCGTATCAGGAGATAGAAGCATCACATTGCCCTCTGAATAATCATTACTAAACTGCCCTTGCAAACGTACAATGGGAAGATTAGTAAAAGTAATCGGATATATTCTAGTGGAGCCATCACTATAGTAGGCTTTTATCCGATAAATCTTACCACCAGCGATATGAGAAAAAACAACAGTATCCTGAGGTAAGTAGATATCAGCACCTAGTTGCAGAGAATCCCAACGCAAAGTATCCAAGGTCCAAACGCCATCCACAAGTTTGGTTTGGTATATGGTTTCGGTTTGAATAACAGCAGAATAATCATAGCCAAATAACGAATCTGGAATAGGACACATGAATGTCCCTTCCGAATTATTATAGATAATGTCATGTCCGTCCACCTTAAATTGTGCATGCACAACCATAGTCATGAACAACAAACATATTACCCAACTAATTTTCAATAATTTAGCACGAATCATTTTACTCATCTAATGTCCTCTCACGAATACCCCTTCTGCTTGGTTTTCAACGAAACAGCACTCGTCCGAATGTTCTTCGGCGAATGCTGTTTGTTGTTCATTTATATACTCTTCGTATGTCATTAGCGAAGTTTGGCAGCGAACTTCTCCTCGAAAGTCTTTTGCAACTTAGCCATGATAGCTTCGATTTGCTTATCCTTCAAGGTATTCTCTGTATCTTGGAGAATGAAAGAGAGTGCATAACTCTTCTTACCCGCCTCGAGATTCTTGCCCTCGTATACATCAAAGAGTGTCACTTGCTTGAGCAGTTTTTTCTCAGTAGCAATAGCAGCGGCAGCCAAATCAGCAAACTTAACAGACTTATCCACCAACAATGCCAAGTCACGTTTCACCTCTGGGTACTTAGGCAGGTCGTTGATTACAGGCTTGTATTGTTTGTGCAAACGAAGCACCATGTTCCAATCCAAATCTGCGTAATATACAGGGTTATCAATATCAAACGCTTTGAGCTGTTTCTTAGCCACAATAGCCATGATACCAATCTGCTTGCCATTAGGAGCAAGGATAGCCATGCCGTCTTCATACAACTCGTTAGCGGCCAAAGGAGCCAACTTGTATGCAACACCCAAACGGCGAAGTACATTCGCCACATAGGCATGGAGTTGGTAGAAGCTGGTCTTCTCCTCCTTCATCACCCATGACTGAGCAGTCTTATTACCGGTCAACCACAATGCTAGGTGTGGCTCCTCATTGTAAGCATAGAGTGGATCATATACCCAATGTGGGTCTTTAGCTTGGCGAGTAGCAATCTTCTGAGCATCATAGTGATAGCAGTTGCCAAACTCGTAAAATTTCAGGTCGGCGTTCTTGCGGTTGGCATTGCGTTGGATACTCTCCAAACCACCAAAGAGAAGAGTTTGACGCATTACACCCAGGTCTTGGCTGAGTGGGTTCATAATCTTCACACAGGTAGCCAAAGTGTATGTCTCCAAAGCCTCGTAGTAACCCATCTTGGTAAGCGAGTTATTGAGAATCTCGTTGAATCCTTGAGCTGTCAGTTGCTCTGAGATACGAATTTGTACCGCTACAGGATTAGGCTTTTGGCTGTAGCTGAGACTAGTATTGAGTTTCTCTGGGAACTCCACATTATTGAATCCATAGATACGCAAGATATCCTCTACCACGTCGCACTCACGTTGCACATCTACACGGTAGCGAGGTACACCAATGCTCCACACATTACCATTCTTGCTATAAATCTCTACCTCAAGAGCTTTGAGGATAGTCTCGATCAAGTCTTCACCCAATTCTTTACCAATAAGTGCATTGGTGCGGTCAATATTGAGTTCGATTGGGAATGGAGCAAATTCGGTTTGACCTTGATCAGTAACCTCCATGGCAATCTCGCCACCAGCTACTTCTTGAATGAGCAATGCACAGCGCTTTAATATATATAAGGTGTTGTTAGGATCACAACCACGCTCATAGCGGAAACTTGCATCGGTAGATAATTGATGGCGACGAGCAGTCTTACGAATGCTTACAGGATCAAAGTATGCACTCTCAAGGAATACATTGGTAGTACTCTCTGAGATACCTGAGTCTTGGCCACCAAACACACCTGCAATACACATTGGCTCTTCGGCATTGCAAATCATAAGGTCAGCTGCAGACAAAGTACGCTCTACTCCATCGAGAGTTACGAACTTCTGTCCTTCGGTAGCATTCTTCACCACCACTTTGCCACCCTTGATTTTATCGGCATCAAATGAGTGCAAAGCTTGTCCCATCTCATGGAGCACAAAGTTGGTAACGTCCACCACGTTGTTGATAGGACGGATACCAATGGTCGAAAGTGCTTTCTTCAACCAATCAGGTGACTCTTTGATAGTCACGCCCTTGATGCTTACACCCGTATAACGAGGACAAGCTTGTGTATTCTCTACAACCACCTCAATTGGCAGATTGTTGCTATCCACCTTAAACGCCTCTACAGAAGGTTTGGTAAGAGCAATATTTAGACCATGTGCTTGATAATACGCATACAAGTCACGCGCAACACCATAGTGGCTAGCACCATCCGCACGGTTAGGAGTAATATCTACCTCAATGAGCGTATCGTCCTCTACGCCAAAATACTCTTTAGCAGGCATACCCACAGGAGTATCCGCTGGCAATACCATGATGCCATCATGGCTAGAACCTACTCCTATCTCGTCTTCCGCACAGATCATACCCAATGACTCTTCGCCACGGATTTTGCCTTTCTTAATGGTAAACTTCTCATCACCATCATAAAGGACAGTACCTACAGTAGCCACAATCACCTTCTGACCTGCTGCTACATTGGGCGCACCACACACGATTTGCAGGGGTTCTGCATCGGGAGCAACACGAGTAGTAGTGATATGCAAGTGGTCAGAATTAGGGTGATCTACACAAGTGATAACCTCACCTACGACCAATCCCTCAAGACCACCTTTGATGGTTTGAACTTTTTCTACTTTACCTACTTCTAATCCAATAGAAGTAAGGATTTGTGCTACTTGTTCTGCGCTATCTGTAAGCGCAATGTAGCGTTTGAGCCAATTGTACGATATATTCATAATTTTTACTTTTTCGCAAACAGTAGATATTAACTATATAATTTGCCTACTACCCAATTAACAAACTGTTTTGGTAGTAATTTGTTCAGCAAATAGTACACTTTATAAATGTTACCACCCACGTATATAGGTTTCAGGATTTTGCAAACCGCCATATGGTAGAGAATACGTGCCATTTGCATTGGCGACATACCTCCACGTTCATCACGCTCCATGGCAGCCACGGCTGATTCCACATGCTTATAAACGGCTGTTCCTTCAATGCGTTTTTCGCGTGCATCAGTAAACCCTGTTGCCACATCACCTGGCATAAGGACACTTACCTTCACTCCAAAATCTCGCACCTCATTAGCGAGGGCTAATGCAAAAGCATTCAACGCCGATTTGCTCGCACTATAAAAACTTTGGTAAGGAATACTCAAATCCGCTGCTACTGATGAAGTAAAGAGGATTCGCCCCTTGCGCTGCTCACGCAGGATAGGTAGTACATGTTTTACCAAATAAAACGCGCCAAAGAAGTTCACATCAAACTGGCGATGAGCTTCTGGCGAGGAAGTAAACTCTATTGCACCCGATATGCCAAATCCAGCATTGCTAACCACCACATCTATCACAGAAGTGTGTTTCATCACCTCCTCAATAGCCGATTGTACAGAACATTCATCCGTCACATCACAAGGGATATGACATACC
>JAZQTO010000061.1:0-44744 GCA_045630805.1 Paludibacteraceae bacterium | reverse complement strand
CTACTACTACCTCACCTACTCAGTGGATAGCCATAACGTAGGACGCAAACGCGGAGGCGTTGCCGCAGCATTGGGACAGATACAAGCCAAAAGCATCGTCATCACCATCACCTCGGATGGATTATTCCCACCCGTTGAAGGACAAGAATGGGCAAAACACATACCAGGAGCTCAATACATTGAAATAGAGTCTAAGTGGGGACACGATGGCTTCTTATTAGAGACAGAAGCAATCGTCCAATCACTTTCACGATTATATTAAAGACTAAAGGTTACAACTAGATAATGAAAGTATTAAAGTTTGGAGGAACATCAGTAGGCTCTGTAGAGAGCATTCGTCAGATTCAGCAGATAATAGCTGGACAAACAGATGATTGTATCGTAGTGGTTAGCGCCCTAGGTGGCGTAACCGATCAGTTGCTCCGTGCAGCACGATTGGCATTGGAGTCCAACGAAGGATACATGGAAGAATATCAAGCTATTCGTCATCGACACATAGAGATGATCAACAAGCTGATAGACAATCCAACAACCAAGCAGATACTACTGCTAGAAGTGGAAAGCATATTAGACGAACTTCGTTCCATTCTATTCGGTGTGCATCTGGTTAAAGACCTTAGCCCAAAATCCGAGGCAGTAATCGTAAGCTATGGCGAGCAGCTGAGCAGTCGCATCGTGACCGCCGCCTTGCCAGGTGCCGTGCGCAAGGACTCACTAGACATAATCTGCACCGACCACAAACAAGGACAAGTGCTCCTCAACACCAGTCTGACCGAGGAGAAAGTAAAGAAAGCCTTTGCACAAATGCCACACTTGGCGGTTTGCCCGGGATTTATCTCTCGCGATAGCCAAACAGGCGAGATTACCAACCTAGGACGTGGCGGTAGCGATTACACTGCATCCATCCTAGCAGCCACATTGAATGCGGAAGTGCTAGAGATATGGACTGACGTCAATGGCTTTATGACAGCCGATCCACGACTGATACCCAACGCCTACACAATTGAGAGCCTAAGTTATGGCGAAGCATCCGAGTTATGCCACTTTGGTGCAAAAGTGGTGTATCCTCCAACCATCTACCCTGCATGTTCCAAGAACATTCCAATACGTATTCTCAACACCTTCTGCCCCGAAAACGCCGGCACAATCATCCAAGCACAAACAGGTGAAGATCAACGACATGTGCGTGGCTTGAGCAGCATTAGAGACGTGGCGATGATCACCGTTTCAGGTCTATCCATGGTGGGTGTGATCGGTGTCAACCAACGCATCTTCACTACCCTCGCCAAGGCAGGCATATCCGTCTTCCTCGTGAGTCAAACATCCTCCGAGAACTCCACCACTCTAGGTGTGCAAGAGAAAGACTGCGAAGCAGCCGTGGAAGCACTCACCCAAGAATTTGCTGAAGAAATCAAAGTAGGCAGCATGTACCCTATGCTCGTGCAAAAAGGTCTTGCCGCCGTAAGTATCGTGGGCGAGAAAATGCACAATCATCCAGGCATCGCAGGCAAGTTGTTTGGCACATTAGGCAGAAATGGTATCAACGTGATTGCTTTTGCGCAGGGTGCTAAAGAAACCAACATATCTTTTGTAGTACCCGCCCAACAATTGGGCAAGTCGATGAACGTGCTACACGACTCCTTCTTCTTGAGCGAAAACAAAGTACTCAACATCTTTGTTTGCGGTGTAGGCACCGTCGGCGCACAACTAATCCAACAGATTGACCAACAATACGATACACTACTCAAAGAGCGTCACCTACAACTCAATATCGTAGGTATAGCCAATAGCAAAACAGCATTATTCAATCCAGAAGGTTTGGACTTGAAGAACTACCGCGAGGAACTCAAGAAAGCCGAGACGGGTAGCAGCTTCAACATCAAGCATTCTGCACTACAAATGGCTAGTCTATACAATAGTGTATTCGTGGACTGCACGGCTAGCAAAGAGGTTGCAGACATCTATTTGAGCTTGCTAGAAAATAACATCTCTGTCGTTACTGCCAACAAGATTGCAGCTTCATCCGAATATGCGCACTATATGCAACTCAAACAAACGGCAGTAGAGCGTGGTGTGAAGTTCCTATTCGAGACAAACGTAGGTGCTGGTTTGCCAATCATCGGTACCATCAACGACCTCAAGAACTCTGGTGACAAGATTCTACGCATCGAGGCCGTAGTGAGTGGTACGCTCAACTTTATCTTCAACGAGATTTCAGCTGAAGTACCATTCTCAGAAACCATCCGCCGCGCAAAAGAGCAAGGATACAGCGAACCAGACCCACGCATTGACCTCAGCGGTAAGGATGTGATTCGCAAACTCGTCATCCTAGCTCGTGAAGCTGGATACCAAGTAGAACAAGACGATGTTGAGAAGCATCTATTTGTTCCAGATGCATATTTCGAAGGCTCACAAGAGGAGTTCTGGAAGAAGTTACCAGAACTAGATGCTGAGTTTGAGAAAGAGCGCAAAGTACTGGAAGAGAAAGGTTTACGTTGGCGCTTCGTAGCAAGTATGGACAGAGGCAAAACCAAAGTCAGCCTAGAGACCGTAGCTGCCGACCACCCATTCTACCAGCTAGAAGGTTCCAACAATATCGTGCTCATCACCACAGAGCGTTACCACGATTATCCGATGATGATCAGGGGGTATGGTGCTGGTGCCAGCGTAACTGCAGCAGGCGTCTTCGCCAATGTGATGGCGGTAAGCAATTAATGAGCGCAATTTAATTGCGTGGAAGGCGTTTTAAGAGTTTTATCGCTTCGCTGTTTTAGAGATAGAAGCACCCTTAAAACTTCTAAAACGTTTAAAACCTTTTTAACTGCCCAAAGGGCATGGTCTTATAGTTCAATGGATAGAATAAGGTCCTCCTAAGACTTAGATTCGGGTTCGATTCCCGATGAGACCACAGGCTCGCAAGCGAGCAGAATATAGGACGCCTCAAAGAGGCTACAGGACGGCACTGCGTGCCTATAGGCGAAAGGCGAAAAGCAAGAGAAATGGCAAAAGCAAATTTTTATGTAGTTTGGCAAGGACGCGAAACAGGTGTTTTCGAGTCGTGGACAGCATGCGAACAACAAGTCAAAGGTGTTGCCGCTAAATACAAAGGATTTGCCACTCGAGCCGAGGCAGAAAAAGCCCTAGATGAAGGTGCCGACAAATATATCACACCACGAAGAACCGTCAACAAACAAGATCATAACGCAGTCAGCATCAAAGACTTACCCCCAATAGAAATGCAACAACACGGCGTTATCCTACCCGCTTTAGCGGTAGACGCCGCATGCTCAGGTAACCCCGGAAAGATGGAGTTTAGAGGAGTGATTGCCGACACCGGAACGGAGGTTTTTCATCGTGGACCATATGTAGGAGGAACCAACAATATCGGGGAATTTTTAGCAATTGTTTTGGGGTTAGCCTATCTAAAAAAGCACAATTTGCCATGGGTACTATATTCCGACAGCAAAACAGCTATAGCATGGATTAGACAGAAGAAATGCAAGACGCAGTTGGAGTGGAACGCCAACAATCAGGACCTATTCCTAGCAGTTCGTGCCGCAGAAAAATGGTTAGCAGACAACACCTGGACAACCACCATTCACAAGTGGGAGACAGAAAAATGGGGAGAGATTCCGGCAGATTTTGGACGAAAGTAATCTGCTACTCTCCAGCATTTTAACAGATAAAACACAAATTATTTTATAATTTCAGCAATTTACGCTCATATGCTTGCATATGTGCGTTTTTTTTTGTACCTTTGCACGCTAATTTGGTGTTATCATGATTGAGTATATTAAAGGACAATTAACAGATCTAAATCCTACCTATGTTGTGATAGAAGCAGCGGGGGTAGGATATGCGATTAATATAGCCCTACCTACCTATTCGGAGTTGGTAGGCAAAGAGGGACAAGAGAGTAGATTATACATCACAGAGATCATTCGCGAAGATGCACACGAGTTATTCGGATTCTTTACCAAAGGCGAACGAGAATTGTTCGTGATGCTGATGACCGTCAGCGGCATTGGCGCTAACACGGCCCGCATGATCATGTCCGCTTACTCAGCGGCAGAAATACGTCAAATCATCGCTACTGGTAACGCGCGTGCATTGGCGCAAGTCAAGGGTCTTGGACCTAAGACTGCACAACGTATCATTGTAGATCTAAAGGATAAAGTACTAAAAATAGACCTAGGCAATGAGGCGAAAGGCGAGAGGCTAGAGGCGATGGAGCTACTCGGAGAAGAGGCAAGCATTGTAGATAGTGCTGTAAAACAAGAGGCTATCAGCGCTTTGGTAATGCTAGGCTTCGCCGCCGTAGCTAGTGGAAAAGTGGTAGATAAGATACTAAAAGCTGCACCAGAAAGCAGCGTTGAACAAGTGATTAAGCAAGCGTTGAAAATGCTTTAGTGTTTAGAGAAGCGTGAAGAGATTATTGATTATATTATTGGCTATTGGCAATGGATTATTGGCGATGGCGCAAGAGCAAGACACAATTGTGTCATGGCAAGACAACGATAGCATTGTGATGGCACCATTGCAGGTGCAATCAGTAGGTGCAGATTCTTACGAAGACTTGACTCGCATACCTAGTAGTTTGGATTTGCAAAATCCAGACAATGTGACCACATCCATTGAGTATGATCCTGTGATGGGTTGCTACGTTATGCGCACGCGAATTGGCGACACCGACATCGCCACTCCCTACATGATGACCATGGACGAGTATCGCGCCTATAGCGAACGCCAAGAAATGGGGAAATATTGGCAGACGAAAATCAGTGAAGTAGAACATGACAATGAGAGCAAGTTTGATATCACAGACATGAAATTCAACATCGGACCTGCAGATAAGATTTTCGGTCCCGGTGGAGTTCGATTGAAATTGCAAGGTTCGGCAGAACTAATGTTTGGCTTTAAGCATCAATACGTGGATAACCCTGCATTGACCGAACGCTCTAGAAATAATAACATCTTTGATTTTGACGAAAAAATTCAAGTAAATGTCAATGGTAAAGTGGGTGACAAACTCAACTTTAACATGGGCTACAATACCGAAGCATCGTTCAGTTTTGATCAAATCAATCTCAAGATGAACTATAAGGGTCAAGAAGATGACATTATCCAATCCATCGAAGCTGGTAATGTATCCATGAACTTGAACAACAGCCTCATTAGTGGTAGTAGTTCATTGTTCGGTGTAAAAACCGACTTGAAATTCGGCAAACTGAAAGTACAAGCCCTCATATCGCAACAAAATTCAGAAAGTCAATCCGTTTCTAGCAAAGGTGGTGCACAGACTACTAGTTTTGAGGTGCCAATTGACACGTACGACGAAAACCGTCACTTCTTCCTTAGTTACTATTTCCGGGATAATTACGAGCAAGCTATGTCCCAATTACCCTATATCGCTAGCAGCATTACCATCAATCGTATTGAGGTTTGGGTAACCAACAAACGTGGCAACTACGATCAAGCACGAAACATTGTGGCATTGGCAGACTTGGGCGAAAGTGATGGAGCACACATCCTAAATCCTTCTTGGGCACCTGCGGCAGGCGCTCGCACTCCATACAACAAGGCCAACACCATGTACGAGACATTATCACTAGACCCTAGAATACGCGATATTCAACAGGTAAGTTCGGCGATGCAAGAACTCTCAGACATGGAATTAGGCGAAGCCTATGAAAAAGTAGAATCGGCACGTTTGCTCAACAGTGGCGAATACACCTTGAACGCCGCATTGGGATACATCTCCCTGAAAACCGCATTGAACCAAGACGAAGTACTAGCTGTAGCATACGAATATACCTATGCGGGTCAAGTATATCAAGTGGGTGAGTTTTCTACTGATGCATCTGAGTCGCTGAAGGCACCTAATGCGTTGATGCTGAAATTATTAAAGAGCACAAATAATGCTCCTAATCAAAAAGGCAAAGGCACATGGGACTTGATGATGAAAAACATCTACTCATTAGGAGCAAGTCAAATGTCAAGCGATAAGTTCGAGTTATATATCCAATACCGCAACGACTCCGTTGGTACTGAAATGCAATACCTGATGGAAGGTAAAATCAAAGGTAAACAACTATTGCGTGTAATGAACCTAGATCGTTTAGACTCGCGCAACAACACTACCCCCGACGGTCGCTTTGACTATGTAGAAGGATACACCGCTAACTCATCCACTGGTCGTATTATATTCCCTGTGCTAGAACCATTTGGTAGCCATTTGGAAAAAGAGATTGGTGACAAGCGTATTGCCGAGAAATACACCTTCCAAGAGTTGTACGACTCGACGCTCGTCAGCGCACAAGAGTTATCGGAGAAGAATAAATTCGTATTGGTAGGTAAATACAAAGGTAGTGCAGGCAATGAGATTCGTCTCAACGCAATGAATGTCCCTCGCGGTAGTGTGGTAGTAACAGCAGGCGGCGCAACCTTGATCGAGAATGTGGATTACACCGTGGATTACACCATGGGTATCGTTACCATCCTCAACCAATCCATCATCAACTCGGGTACCAATGTCGATGTCAAACTAGAGAATCAATCGCTCTTCTCCATGCAACGCAAATCACTGTTCGGAGCACATTTGGAATACGAGTTTAGCAAAGACTTCACGGTAGGAGGTACCATCATGCACTTGCGCGAGAAACCATTAACTACCAAGGTGAACACCGGTAGCGAGCCATTAGCGAATACGATTTGGGGTATTAACACCAGTTGGAAAACTGAATTGCAATGGTTGACCTTGCTAGTAAACAAAGTGCCATGGATAGAGGCAACAGCACCATCTACCCTACAAGTGAACGCTGAGTTTGCACAGTTGATTCCAGGACACACCAAGGATGTAGGCAACGTAGGAACAGCATACATCGATGACTTTGAATCCACCAAAACCAATATCGACATTCACTATCCTAACTATTGGAAACTAGCATCCACTCCGGCTGGAGACAAGTTCTACGAAGCAGAAAAGGGCAACGATATCGAATACAACAAAAATCGCGCACTATTGGCGTGGTATGTAGTGGACCCTATCTTTGGTTATCCACAAAGCAATACTCCAAAACATATCAAGGACGATCTTGACGCCATGTCTGATCATCGAACCCGTATCGTTTACGAACAAGAGGTTTATCCTAACAAAGAAGTACTACCTAACGCAGATACCAAACTATCGGTAATGAACCTCAGCTACTACCCTACCGAACGTGGTCAATACAACATTTCTGCAAACGAAATAGATAGCGAAGGCAAACTGACCAACCCCACATCTCGTTGGGGCGGTATCATGCGCAAACTAGACAATACCGATTTTGAGAAAGCCAATATTGAGTACATTGAATTTTGGCTCATGGATCCATTCTTGACCAATCCTGATGCTGCCTACGAAGGCGGTGACCTGTATATTGACCTAGGTGACATCAGCGAGGACATCTTGCGAGACGGCAAAAAGTCCTTTGAACACGGTCTGCCTTTGAATGGCGATGAGAGTATGATTGATAAGACCATTTGGGGTCGCTCACCACGCACCACAAGTACCGTAGTAGCCTTCGCCAACGAAGCAGGAGCTCGCGCAAAACAGGACGTAGGTTTAAATGGTTTGACGTCCGCACAAGAAAGAGGCGAGGATCCCGATTATATATTCCTCTTCAACGATAAGAATCCATATCAAGAGTATATCAATACCCTACGTGGGAAAGTCAATCCAACCGTCTTAGCTCTATGGGAAGATGATCCATACTCTCCTCTCAACGACCCTGCGGGTGATGATTATCACTACTACCGTGGCGATGATTACGACAAAGCAGAAACACCTATCCTCCAACGTTACAAGCACTACAACGGCACCGAAGGCAACTCGCCAGAAATGGACAACAACGCCTCCTATGGTACGGCCTCTACCTTACAACCAGACATTGAAGATATCAACCAAGATAACACCTTGAATGATAGCGAGCGATTCTATCGCTACCACATCTCCTTGCGCAAAGAGGATTTGCAACGCGTAGGACAACAGCATATTGCAAGTATCATGGAGACCAAAGTCACTCTACGCAACAAAGAGACAGCTATGGTCAAATGGTACCAATTCAAAATCCCATTGCGTGGCGATAGCGCCATGATGAAGAAAGTGGGCAACATCCGCAACTTCAAGTCCATCCGCTTTGCGCGTATCTATATGACCAATTTCTCGCAAGAAACACACCTGCGTTTTGCGAGCCTAGACTTAGTACGTGGCGAATGGCGAAGCTATACCAGAGGCTTATACCAAAACATCGCCAACAACCAATACAACATCGCCAACCCATACACTAGCAGCGGTTCGATGGATGTAGAGGCCGTGAACATAGAAGAAAACTCCAACCGAGTTCCAATCAACTATGTGCTACCTCCAGGTATATCCCGTCAAACCGACCCAGGTCAAGCTCAATTGATTGCGCAAAACGAACAAGCAATGGTGTTCCGTTTGCATGAATTGCCACAGAAAGACGCTCGTGCGGTGTACAAGAATGTAGTGTATGACATGCGTCAATACAAGCGTTTACAAATGTTCGTACACGCAGAGTGTTTGCCACACTTTGACCCTATCAAGGACAAAGATGTAACTTGCTTCATTCGTATGGGTTCTGACCTTAAGAACAACTACTACGAATACGAAATACCTCTAGTATTGACCCCAGAAGGAATCTATAGCGACAACAACCCACAAGATAGGTTAAAGGTATGGCCAGAAGCTAACACCTTTGATTTCGAATTGCAAGCTCTCACCAATGCTAAAATGGAACGCAACAGATCCAAACGAGCTGGCAACACGAACGTAGGTAACACTATTCCATACGAAACATACGATCCGGATGACTTAGACAACAAGATTACCGTATTGGGTAACCCAACCCTTGAGGACATCCAGTCCATCATGATTGGTGTACGCAACAAAACAGATCACGAAGTCAGCGCCGAAATCTGGGTCAACGAATTACGATTGAGCCAATTCAACGAACAAGGCGGTATCGCAGCAATGGCTAATGCAGCATTGAGCATTAGTGACATTGCCCAACTCAATGTCGCAGGACGCTTAGAAACTGCAGGTTATGGCTCAATCGAGTCCAATGTGCTAGATCGCAATATGGAAAATGCATACCAAGTATCCGTCAGTGCAGCATTGGAAGCAGGCAGACTCTTCCCTGAGAAAGCAAAACTGCAAATACCTCTGTATGTATCCTACTCCAACGAAACACAATCGCCAGACTACGATCCACTAGACACCGATGTCAAACTATCTGAATCACTAGAAAACTACGAGACAAAAGCAGAAAAAGACTCTATCCGTAACATGGCTAACACGGTACACGAGTCCACCAGCTTCTCTGTTTCCAACATGAAGATTGACATTCACTCCAAGAAGCGAAACATGTTCTACGACCCAGCTAACTTCTCTATCTCAGCAAGTTACAACGAGCAAGTTCAACACTCACCAGAGATAGAAAAAGATATAACCACAGACTATAAAGGATCGTTCAACTACTCCTATAACTTCAACCCAAAACCTTGGGAGCCATTCAAGAAAATGGAGAAACTCAAGAAAATCAAATTCTTAAGCGAACTCAACTTCTACTACCTCCCACAATCTTGGGCGTTCAATACGAACATGCGTCGTACATTCACACACCTCAAAATGCGTGATTTCAATACAGCAGACTTGGGTGGAGCAACTGACAACGAAATGGAATTGACATTCTCCAAAGACTTCACGTGGGATCGAAACTTTGACTTCAAGTATGACTTGACCAAGAACATCAAGTTCTCCTTCCAAACGGCCATGAACTCTACCGTGGACGAGGGATACTATACGCCAGAAATATTGAACATGTACGAAGACCTGCGTTTTGAGAACAACTACTATGAAGCGTGGAAAGATTCTATTCAACACAGCATGGCTACATGGGGAACCCCATACACCTACCAACAACTCTTCTCCGCATCATGGAATGTGCCATTCAATCGCATTCCATATCTTGAGGCGATCACGGCCAATGCATCCTACAATGCAACCTACAATTGGAATAGAACCATGCAAACCTCAGAAAGCAGTCTAGGTAATGTTATTAGCGGTACACGCGCATGGCAAGTAGATGGAGGTATCAACTTTGAGACACTCTACAACAAGTCCAAATACTGGAAGGAGATGTCACAACACTACAACCAACGCTCCTTGCGCCGCCGAGCATTCAAACCTAAGACGTACACAGAAATAGTCAGTTTGAAGGGAGGAGAAGCCAAAGAGATCACTCACCGCCTTGGTAGCGAATCACTCAAAATTAGCGCAACTACTCGCGACGGAAAGAGTGTCAAACTGAACATCAAACCAACATCAAACACCAAAGCTGAAATCAAATCCAAAGAAGACCTGCAGAATATAACCATCACCATCACAACTGTCAATAAGAGCCAACGTTCAGCAGGACAAGTGACAGCAGACATGCTTGCCTATGTTGGAACCATGTTCAGAAAACTACAAGTCACCTATCGCAACACCAACTCGCTCACCATTCCTGGTTTTGCACCACAAGCGGGTTTCATGGGTCAACAACGCTTCAACGACTTGTATGCACCAGGATTTGACTTCGCATTTGGTGCGTTTGGAGATGATTTCGTAGAGAAGGCTAAGAACAATGGTTGGTTATCTAGCGACACAACCGTTGTGCAACCTGCAACACGCTCTAAAACAAGCGATTTTGATGCTAAACTCACATTAGAGCCACTTCCTGGATTGAAGATTCAACTCAATAGCAAACGCTACGAAGCACAATCATCATCCATCATCTACTCATACGACCAACTGCAAGAGAACATGACTGGTTCATTCAATATCACACAGATAGCCATCGGAACTGCCTTCCACAAACTTGGTAGCGCAGATGAAAACTTTGCATCTGAGACCTTCCAGCGGTTCCTAGACAATCGTGATATCATGACAGACCGCGTACAACAACAATACAATGGCTTAAAATATCCTAATGCAGGATTTATCCCTGCACATCTTCGCAACAAACCATACGATTCAAAGAATGGTGCTGTAGCTCGCAACACAGCCGATGTATTGGTACCTGCATTCTTAGCAGCATACATTGGACGAGATGCCAACTCCATCAGCCTCAGTCCTTTCATGAGCCTGCTGCAAAGCCTACCTAACTGGTCGGTGACTTTTGATGGATTAGGCAAATTGCCATGGTTCCGCGATCAGTTCAAGTCTATCAACCTCACACATGCTTATACTTGTAAGTATGCCGTAGGTAGCTACTCCACCTACTCAACTTGGACACCTGCTCTCGATTTGAGCAACAAGCAAATAGGTTTCGTGCGCGACGTGACAACAGATATGCCTATCCCATCATCGGCATACGACATTTCGTCCGTCACTCTCACCGAAAACTTCTCGCCTCTCATTGGTCTAAACATGACAATGAAAAACTCATTGTCCGCTAAATTTGAGTACCGCAAACAACGCAATATATCCCTCAATGTCAACTCTGTACAAATCACAGAAGGACATACAGACGAGTTTGTAATTGGTGCTGGATATACCATCAAGAACTTGAATTTCATTGCCAAATCTAAAAACGGAGGACAAAAGAAAGTTAGCAACGACCTCAAACTCAACGTGGATGTAAGTTACAAGGACATCAAGACCCTGTTGCGCAAGGTAGAGGAAAACCTGACACAAGCTAGTTCGGGTAATAAAGTCTTTGGTATCAAGATTAGTGCAGATTACGTGCTATCACAAAAGATCAATCTGCAACTCTTCTACGACCACCAAGGCACTACCCCGCTCATATCATCGTCTTATCCTATCAAATCAGACAATATTGGTATCAACATCAAACTGATGCTCACCCAATCTGAATAAACGAATATTTTGACCAATAGTCCGTTCTTCAAAGTTGGAATCATCGGACCAGAATCTACTGGCAAAAGTACACTGGCTTCCTATCTAGCACATCGCTATGGCGGTGTGCTAGTGCCAGAATACGCGCGCGAATATATGGAGGAGCGCGCATGCGCGTGCGCGTACACGTACGAGGACGTCGTCAATATTGCTAAACAGCAAGTCCTACAACTACAATCAGGGATTTACGGAGGGATAACGGAGGAATATCGAAGCAATGTCGTTTTCTTTGACACCGAGCTCATCATCACCAAAGTCTGGTTCCTGCACAAGTTTGGCAAATGTCCAGACTTCCTAGAGGAAGCCCTCCACGCCTACCCCATGGATGTGTACCTCCTCTGCTACCCCGATATGGAATGGGTACCTGACCCTGTGCGCGAGAACCCCAACATACGCGAATACCTCTTTGATTGGTACGAACGCGAGATACAAGCCCTCGACATTCCCTACTACATCATACGACATACCATATAACCACTTCTCCGAAGGGATACAAAAGGGATATAGAAGGGATGACCTAGGTATAAAACAAAAAGAGATGTTCATCGAACATCTCTTTTTTGTGATCCGTGCAGGATTCAAACCTGCAACCCCCACATCCGTAGTGTGGTACTCTATTCAGTTGAGCTAACGGACCATGCTTCGTTTCAAAAGCGAGTGCAAAGGTACTACTTTTTTTTGACATGACCAAATTTTTTAAAGGAAAAATGCAAAATTTACACTTTTTTTTGTGTATTTGCAAATAAAACCGTACCTTTGCACACGATTTTAAGCATTACACATATGAAAACGACCACTCTCAAAACTTTATTTACATTAGGTATATCTTGTGTCCTTCAACTTTCAGCATGGGCTGTTGCCCCCCTGCCAGACCTCAACCTCATAGAACCACAACACAAAAAAGCACCTTTCAATATCGTTTCGCACGACGCCAAAAACAATATCCAAAGGATAGCCCCACGTCGCACGCCAAATATCAATCTCGCACCCAAAGGATTGCTCATCTTAGTCAACTACACCGACATTACCTTTGACGAAAAGAACAATCATCTAGCCTTTGATTCGCTAGCCAATGGCGACAACTATACCTACAACGGCGCCACAGGTTCATGTAAAGCATACTTCAAAGCACAATCTAATGGTCAATACCAACCTCATTTTGACGTGATTGGCCCTATTACTCTGCCACACAATTCTGCATATTACGCCGCTAACGACGCCTCAGGAAATGACCAATATGTCGTAGATTTCGTAGTGGATGCTTGCAAAGGAGCTGATTCACTAGGTGTGGATTTCTCGCAATATGACAATGACAACAATGGCATCGTGGACTTCATTTACATCATCTACGCAGGTTATGCCGAGTCAGAAGGTGCACCATCCACTACCATGTGGCCACACAACTGGGATCTCGTTTCTGCTTTGTATTTCGGCTATAGCAATATGGATGAATATTATGCCAACTCAGAAACAGATTTCAAGCTACCTAGTTTTGATGGCAAGCTAGTAAACGCTTACGCTTGCTCCAATGAATTACGCAAAGCCACAGACAAACGTGCGGGTATTGGTACCATCTGCCACGAGTTTAGCCATGTATTAGGTTTGCCAGATTACTACCTAACTACAGACAATCCTACTGCCCTACAGCGACTGACTCCTGGCGCATGGTCACTCATGGGATACGGCAACTATCTCAACGACGGCAATACACCACCTAACTACTCCGTGTACGATAAGTATTACCTCGGATGGCTCACACCTACTGTTCTCGCCACCTCACAATCACTCACTATCCCTGCTGATGGCGAAACAACCTATATGCTCACCCGCAACGAGAAACATGTAGACGAAGGTGCATATCGCACAGACACAGTCTATTACATCGAAAATCGCCAACAAGAAGGTTGGGATGCCTACCTCCCAGGACATGGTATGCTCATCTGGCAAGTAATCTTTGACGAAAAAGATTGGTACAACAACTGCCCTAACGACTACACCCCTCGTTATCGCCTGATCTCTGCGCTATCTACCTCATCACCTTATACCACCACCAAACCCAAGCCAGAAGTACCATTCCCAGGTTCTAAGAACATCACAAAATACACCCCGTTTGAACACAACGGATTATATAACATCCAAGAAACCAACGGAATCATCACCTGTGATTTCAACACAACCACTATTCAATCTGGCGTAGAAGACATCACTATTGACCCTACAGGTATTTGGTACGACATTCTCGGCAATGTGATTGACCCAACCACCTACAAGGGCATAGTCATTCACAACCACCAGAAGTATATCCTTCGTTAGACTTTACCCTGTCTTTTACGGGTTCATAACGAGTTCATAACGGGTTCATACCGAAGGAACTCCGAAGCAACTCCGAAGGAAGAGCGAAGCGTTATCGTGCCCTTGTGGCTAAGAACTCCGAAAGACAACCACACCTATACAAATAGCGCGAGGCATTTGCCCCGCGCTATTCTTATCTCCTCACTAGACTTAAAGCAATTCTACCGAACGATTGACGAATTTAGCCAACGCCTCGCCTTTCAGCTGACCTGCTGCCAACATCGCAATATCGATCAATTGCTTAATCTTCTCAGACGAAGCAGCATAACTAGCATATTGCTCCTTGAGTTGCATCTTCAGCGCAGCCAACTCCTTGGTCACATTCGTTACCGCATCTTTCTCCTCTTGAGTCAAATCTGCCTCTTTCTTGTCTTTTTGTGCCTCACGAAGCACATCTTCTTCCGCTTTCTTAGCCGCAATCTGCTCCAAAAGTGGGCTTACACCCGCCTCGCAAGCATTTGTAATGTCCGCCAATAGGTTCTTTACCTTCTCATTAGCCGTATTGACTACCAAGTTATATTGATCTGGCATATTGCCATAGAACGCCATACCTTGTTGATGCGCAGACATCTCCTTCATACGGCGCATAAACTCGTTTTGGGTCAAGAAAACAGGCAACGCATCTGCTGAAACGGCTTCCAAACTTACATCATAGCGGGTTTTATCGGTTTTTGGCAACTGAGACTCGAAGGTATAGCGCAACGCATCTTCCTCATTAGCAGAGAGTTCCACCTTGGCTTTTTCTTCTTTTTGGATAATATTCTCAATCACATCAGAGTCCACGCGAACAAAGCGAACAGCTAGTTTACCACCATCACCTGCCTCAAAACTCTTTTGCTCATATTGCGACATCGCATGTACATCCAACTCGCCGTCCATCAAGAGCACATCATAGCCCTTCTCCTTAGCACGTTGAATATACGCATAACTTGCATCTGCATCTTGCGCATAAAGTACAATCAAGTCGCCATTCTTATCGGTTTGATTCTCTTTGACTTGCTCCTTGTACTCAGCAAAAGTAGCATACTTGCCTTCGATATTCTTCAATAACGCAAAACCTACCGCACGATCATAGAATTTCTCATCAGAGAGCATGCCATATTGGATAAACAATTTAATGTCATCCCATTTTTGCTCAAACTCCTCACGATTGTTCTTGAATATCTCTGCCAATTTGTCAGCAACCTTCTTCGTGATGTGGTTAGAAATCTTCTTCACATTATTGTCGCTTTGCAGATACGAACGGCTTACGTTCAATGGAATATCTGGTGAGTCAATCACACCATGAAGCAAGGTCAAATACTGTGGCACAATATTCTCCACCTCGTCAGTCACAAATACTTGGTTGCAGTACAATTGAATCTTATTGCGTTGAATATCAATATTATTCTTGATCTTAGGGAAGTACAACACACCCGTGAGATTGAATGGATAATCCACATTCAAATGGATATGGAACAATGGCTCATCCATTTGATGAGGATAGAGTTGATGATAGAACTTCGTATAATCCTCCTCTGTCAAGTCAGCAGGTTTGCGAGTCCACGCTGGATTGGTGTCATTGATTACATTCTCCTCGCCTGTCTCCACTTGTTTGCCGTCCTTCCACTCTTTCTTCATACCAAAAGCAATCTCTACTGGCAAGAATTTACAATACTTGGTCAGCAAGCCCTCTACGGTCGCATCTTCCAGATACTGAGCATATTCCTCATTGATATGCAACACAATGTCTGTTCCGCGCTCAGCTTTGATAGTCTCCTCCATAGTGTATTCTGGCGAACCATCGCAAGACCAATGCACAGCCTGCGCATCCTCTTTATAACTCAACGAGAAGATCTCTACCTTGTCTGCCACCATAAAAGCTGAGTAGAAACCCAAACCGAAGTGACCAATGATAGCCTCTGCTTTGTCTTTGTACTTATTGACAAACTCCTCAGCACCAGAGAAGGCGATTTGGTTGATATACTTATCCACCTCCTCAGCAGTCATACCAATACCATGATCTTGCACGGTCAAGGTCTTCTTATCCTTATTTATTATTACGCGCACGCGCGTATCGCCTAACTCACATTTTGCCTCACCTACACTAGCAAGGGTTTTGAGTTTTTGAGTGGCATCAACAGCGTTACTAATCAACTCACGCAAGAAGATTTCGTGATCTGAATACAAAAATTTCTTGATAACAGGGAAAATATTATCCGATGTTACTCCAATATTACCTTTTTTACTCATATTATATATTTTTATTTTGTTAATTCTTATCTCCTATTCGCTCAAACAATTATTCGCAAGCGGATTTTCCTAATTCTCAATTCAAAATTCTTAATTCATAATTCTCAATTCCTAATTATCAAAAACCTTGCCATCGTACTTTGGACTGACAAAATGGCATAAAATTTGCATGAGCGACATTTTGCTATCAGAATAGTCAAAAAACAAACACAAAATGTTAAAAAACATATTTTTTGGCACTTTTTTGTCAAAATATTTGCTCATATAAAAAAAAAGCAGTACCTTTGTGCGATTATTTTGCGTATCTATACGTACCAAAAACACTATTGCTACGCTAATTAGAATATTTTTAAGGCATATTAATTACATAACTTACTAATAATGAAACGAATTTACTGTTTAATGATGACCATGTTGCTTGTAGTAGGTGCTTACGCACAGACTAAAGTTACTGGTACAGTTTATGAGGAAACAGGAATTGGTGCTATTGGTGCAAACGTAATAGCAGAAGGAACCACAGTGGGTACTGTTACTGACTTTGATGGTTTCTTTGAGTTGAATGTTCCTGCAGGTGTAAAGAATTTGGTAATCTCTTACATGGGTTACAAGACTGTGACAATTCCTGTTAAACCTAATGTGACAGTTACCCTTGAGAGCGACGCACAACAGATTGAGGAAGTGGTCGTTACAGGTATGGTTAAACAAGACAAACGTTTGTTTACGGGTGCAGCAACCAAGTTGGAGGCGGATGAGACCATGCTTTCAGGTGTGGCTGATGTGAGCCGCAGTTTGGAAGGTCGTGCTGCTGGTGTGAGCGTACAAAACGTGTCAGGTACCTTCGGTACTGCTCCTAAGATCCGCGTGCGTGGTGCTACTTCTATCTATGGTGCATCTAAACCTTTGTGGGTGGTAGATGGTGTCATTTTGGAAGACGCTGTTGAGATGGATGCTGACGATTTGTCATCTGGTGATGCTACTACCTTGATTGCAAGTGCTATTTCTGGTATCAACGCAGAGGATATCGAGAGTTTCCAAATTTTGAAGGACGGTTCTGCTACCTCTATATATGGTGCGCGCGCGATGGCGGGTGTCATCGTTGTAACCACCAAGAAAGGTAAAGCTGGTCAATCTAAGCTCAACTATACAGGCGAAGTAACCTATCGTATGATTCCTTCTTACGATGATTACAACATCTGTAACTCACAAGAGCAAATGGGTATCTACCAAGAGTTTGAGCGCAAAGGTTGGTTGGAGTACTCTTCTTTGCACGCAGCTAAGAACTCAGGTGTATATGGACGTATGTATGCATTGATTGATGCTGCCAAGGGTGGTAACGCTGGTTTGCCTAACACCCAAGAGGCTAAGAATGCGTATCTCCGTGCTGCTGAGTTCCGTAACACCGACTGGTTTGCACAACTCTTCAACCAAACAGTTATGCACAACCACTCTGTATCTTTCTCTACAGGTACTGAGCGTGCACGTGTATATGCTTCTTTGTCAGCTATGCAAGATCCAGGATGGTACAAAGCTAGTGAGGTAAGCCGCTTCACAGGTATGATGAACGCAAGTTATGATGTATTACCTTCTACTAGCAAACAAAAACTGACCGTAGGTATTGCTACTATGGGTAGCTACCGTAAGCAAATGGCTCCAGGTACAATCTCTGCAAGCACTGACCCTATCAACGGTACAGTAAGCCGTGAGTTTGATATCAACCCATTCTCTTACGCAATGAATACCTCTCGTGCGATGGATCCTGAAGAGACCTATCGCCGTAACTATTGCGATTTCAACATCTTCGACGAGTTGGATAATAACTATATTGACATCAAGGTAACCGACCTCAAGTTCCAAGGTGATATCAACTGGAAACCTGTTCGTGGCTTGGAGATCGCAGCATTGGCAGCTATTCGCTACTATTCAAGCCGTCAAGAGCATAACATCAAGGACGAGAGTAACCAAGCGCGTGCATATCGCGCAGGTATTGATCCTGAGGATGCCACTATTCGTGATGCCAACCCATATCTCTATTCTGACCCTGATAACCCATTGGCATTGCCTGAGACCGTATTACCAAAGGGCGGTATCTACGATTTAACTGAGTACTCATTGCTTTCTACTGACTTGCGTGCTACAATTACCTATAATGCAGACTTAGGTAAAAACGGAGATCATATTCTTAATTTGTTTGCAGGTACTGAGTTAAACTCTACGGACCGTCAAGGAATTTGGTTCCGTGGCTGGGGTTACCAATATAGTAATGGTGGTATTCCATATGTTGACTATCGTCTCTTCAAACAAAGCCAAGAAGAAGGTACTGACTACTACTCTAACACATTCCAATACCTTCGTAACCTCGCATACTTCGGAATGGCAACTTATTCATACAAAGGACGTTACACCATCAACGGAACTCTCCGTTACGAAGGTTCTAACATGCTAGGTAAGAGTCGTCAAGCTCGTTGGTTGCCTACATGGAACGTATCTGGTTCTTGGAATGCTCACGAGGAGCGTTGGTGGCAACCTGCATTTGGAAAAGCTTGGACCTACGCTAGTTTGAAGGGTTCTTACTCATTGACTGCGGACCGTGGTCCAGCTAGCAACTCATTGGCAGTATTCAACTCATTTACCCCATGGCGTCCAAGTACATCTGCTAATGAATCAGGTATTAAACTTGAAGAATTGGAGAACTCAGAGTTGACCTACGAGAAGAAGCACGAGCTCAATATCGGTCTTGCACTCGGTTTCGTGGACAACCGTGTTAATGTAGAGTTTGACTGGTACCGCCGTAACAACTTCGACTTGATTGGTTTCACACAAACCATGGGTGTGGGTGGTGTAACCACCAAGTTGGCGAACGATGCTACCATGGAATCTACTGGTTGTGAGTTCACTATTTCTACCGTGAACGTTAAGACAAAAGACTTCAAATGGACCACTGACTGGATCTTCGGTTGGGCAGAGAACACGATTACCAAATTGGATTCTCGTTCTGCAGTTTACTCACTCGTTAATGGTGTGGGTCGTACGGAAGGTCGTCCTATTGGCGCGCTCTATAGTATTCCATTCGCTGGTTTGACAGAGGAAGGTCTTCCTACATTCTTCGGCGATGCAGAGCATACCAAAATCATTGGTCCTAGCAACTACGCAGACATCTACTTCCAAGAGTATGAGAACGTAGATTACTTGAAATACGAAGGTAGTATTGACCCAACCATCACTGGTTCATTCGGTAACACTTTCTCATGGAAAGGCTTGAAACTCAACGTATTCTTCACCTATAGCTTCGGTAATGTACTCCGTTTGGACGACCTTTGCCCAGTATATAGCAGCGACTATAGCGACTTGACAGCAAGTATGAAGGAAATGAAGAACCGTTGGATGGTTCCTGGTGACGAGAATGTGACTACTATCCCTACTATCCCAACCGTTCGTCAAATGCGTGAGATCAATGACTTGACTAATGCTTACTCTGCTTACAACTACTCTACAGAGCGTGTAGCGAAAGGTGATTTCATCCGTCTCAAAGAATTGTCTTTGGCATACGATTTGCCTAAGAAATACTTTGAAGGACAAAAGGCTGTATCTAGTTTCGGTGTAAAATTCAGCGCAACCAACTTGTGGTTGGCATATGCAGACAAGAAGTTGAACGGACGTGACCCAGAGTACTACAACTCAGGTGGTGTATCTTCTCCTGTTCCACGCCAATTCACATTGACTGTTAAATTAGGATTCTAATCAAAACCTGAAACTTAATTATTAGAAAGGAATATGAAAATGAAAAAGAATATATTTGTTATCATTGCTTTGTTGGCACTAGCTACAACGGCTTGTAATTTCTTGGATAAAGAGCCAGATTTGCGTGCTACAATTGACACAAAGGAAAAAGTTCGCCTCTTGTTGGTAACTGCCTACACAGAAGCTAACAGTGCTCCTCTCTGTGAGTATTCATCTGACCAAGTGATTGACAACAACGTGCCAGACCCTAAGACAGGTCAAGCCAATGCGGTTAATCCTTTGGATGAAATGTACAACGAGATTTTCGCTTGGAGACCAGTTAAACAATCTAGCAACGACTCTCCTAAACTGATTTGGGACGGACACTATACCGCCATTGCTACTGCTAACCAAGCCCTAGGAGCTATCAAAATGCTTGAGGAAAAAGGTATCAATATGGATGCTGAGAAGGGAGAGGCATTGCTCTCTCGTGCTTACCACCACTTCCTATTGGCAGGCGTATTCTGCCAAGCATGGAAAAACGAGGAGGATAGCAAAAAAGATCTCGGTATCACCTATATGATGCAACCAGAGACCAAAGTAGCTCCAGAGTACTGGCGTGGTCCAGACATGAAAGTTGGATTGGACCTCAATGGCGACAC
Source organism: Paludibacteraceae bacterium (assembly GCA_045630805.1). Lineage (GTDB taxonomy): Bacteria > Bacteroidota > Bacteroidia > Bacteroidales > Paludibacteraceae > Colicola. The sequence goes on along the minus strand of JAZQTO010000061.1, from coordinate 23,822 downwards.
AGCATGGATTGGTGGTTCATTATACGACACCTATATGGCTATCCAACGCGATTTGGAAGCTGGTTTGAAACTCGTTTCTGATGACTACTATAGCGTACCTCGCTACCACTTCAATGTGAAAGCTGCTCATGCTTTCGCAGCACGTTTCTACTTGTACAAACGTGAGTGGGCTAAGGTTGTAGAGCATGCTGATCACGTATTGACTACCACCGATGAAACAGTATTGTCAATGCTCTTTGATGCACAAACTAACCGTGAACAAAGTAACATTGAATTGGCATTCAAACACTATATTGATGTCAAGGCTCCATCTAACCTATTGCTCATCGCTACTTATTCATCTTCAGCATATGCTCACTTCCCAACATATGGTCGTTATCAATACAATGGTGATGCGCAAAACTTCACCTCTTACACTAGCGGTCCATGTTGGAATGGTCAATTCCCTGGCATAGGTACTTGGTCTGCTGACCAAAAATTAGGTGGCTTCGTAGCAAAAGATTATTACGACTTTGAGTATGTGGACAAAGTAGCAGGTTATGGCTACGTGCGTATGGTGAATCGTGCCTTCACAACCAATGAGACTCTTCTCTGCCGCGCTGAGGCAAAGATTTATCTCAATGATTTTGCAGGTGCTGCTAATGACTTCCGCCTCTGGTGCCAAGGTTACAACGTTAATGGTCGTATGGATACATTGGCTAACGGAAATGTAAATTTGACAGCTGAAAAGATTGCCAAGTTCTATAACGAGAGAACAGGCTCTAAACTAGCTCCAGTTTTGCACAACCTAGATATGTCAGCAGATTGGGTGATTAGCGCAGAGCAAATGCCATTGGTACACTGTGCATTGCACATGCGCCGTATCGAGGGCTTGCATGATGGTCTCCGTTGGCATGACATCAAGCGCTATGGTATTGAGATTGAGCACGTACAAGGCAAAGACCCTGCTCGCATATTGGTATGGAACGATGACCGCCGTGCTATCCAATTGCCACAAGAGGTTATCGTAGCAGGTATGACCGCTAACCCACGTGAGGTATTGGGCGACAGAATCGATGGTAACCAATCACAAGCATCGGGTTTGAAACCAAATGAGGTTTATACACCATCTACCCCAACATACTCTAGTGCGTATTCACAACCTAAGAGTAAATTAGAGACAGTAAATGATTAATAACTAACAATATATACTAGTTATGAAAACAATACATAAGATATTTGCTATAGCAATGTTGGTAGTGGCTTTCGTCGCTTGCGATCGTGACCAACTGACAGGTGACTCTATCTTTATTGACCAAGAAGAGGATACTACTACCTACACATACCAATTTGACCAATGGTTGAAGAAATATTATACCGAGCCATACAACGTAGAGTTTCTCTATAAGTTGGACGACAATGCTACTGACCCTAACTACAACGTAGTGCCTGTTAGCATTGGCATGGCAGATACCATGGCTCACTTGGCTCTCTACTTGTGGTACGATGTATATGACTCAGTCGTTAATCCAGAGTTCTTGCCTGAGTATGGACCTAAGATGATTCAATTGATTGGTTCTTCTATGATGGACCCTGTGAATAATACTGAGAAATTGGGTTATGCAGAAGGTGGTATCAAGATTACCATTTTGAAAGTAAACAAAATGCAACTTGACAACATTGACAACCTCAATGAGTATATCTTCAAGACTATGCACCACGAGTTTGCTCACATCTTGCACCAACAAAAGAAATACCCACCTGAGTTTGCACAAATCACTCCTGCTAACTATGACCCTATCAAATGGCAAGAGCGTACAAACAAAGAGGCTTGGCAACTCGGTTGCGTAACCAACTACGGTAGTAGCGAAGCGCATGAGGATTTCGTGGAGGTCATTGCCAATTACATTGTGAAACCAGATGCTTGGTGGGATAATATGCTCAAGGAAGCAGGTAAAGAAGGTGCTGCTATTATCCAACAAAAATGGGATATCTGCAACACATGGTTGGAAGAAAAATGGGAGATTGATTTGGACGAACTCCGCAACGAGGTACAAAAGCGTCAGCAAAACATGGATTGGGAAAAGATTATGAACCTTGAGTTCTTGAATGGTAAATAAGTTTTTCACAACGCAAAAACAAAAGGAATAGAATATGAAAGCTAAATATTTATTATTGATCGGATTGTTTGCAGCTACCATGGTAGCTTGCAGCCGCGATGAGGAAAGCTTGTTTGACAAGTCAGCTGCTGAGCGTGCACAAGAAGCTATTGAAACTGCTTTTGACGTACTTACCTCTAATGAGGCAGGTTGGGAGGTGGCGTACTTCCCTAACTTGGAAGCTTCATCCAAAGGTTATAATATGGTATGGAAGTTCAATGCAAATGGCAAGGTGAGTGCTACAGCTAAAAACAGCACTACCACCATGAATAAGATGATGACCGATAGTGCTAGTACTTGGGCAGTAAAGAGTGACTACGGACCAATCTTGACCTTTGACACCTACAATAAAGTCATTCACGCCTTCTCCGATCCACAAGAGAATGGTGCGGGTCTTTTGGGCGACTACGAGTTCTTGATTCTCAAGGCTACTCCAGAGGTTGTTATATTGAAAGGTAAAAAACATAGTGCATACAGTGTAATGCGCCCAATGAAGACTACCAATTTGGAAGCCTACTTTGCGGCATGCGAGAAAATGCAATCTTATCTCTTTGGCAACAACAACGTAGCAACTCTTAACCAAGGCGAGGAGAAGATGTACCTTTATAATGGTGCATCTGGTCAATTCCAAAGTGCGGCATATGGTTCTCCACTCGTAGCAGAAGCAGCTACTTATCACCCAGTATGCTCTACCGAGGATGGTATTATCGTTTCAACTGGTTTTGGTGAGGAACTGCATGAGCATATCTTCTTGTACGATAGCGTAAAAGGCGAATTGGTAGGTGAAGCAGGTTCTGTAATGAACGCAGGTAACTTAAATGTATTGTTCAGCACCTACTTTACAGATAATGCTTATGGTTGGGTAGTGGATACCGTAGGTATCGAAGCTGTAGCTCCTTTCTTGGCACAAATCAATGCGATTGCTAACGACAAGGCCTCTAAAATCAAACAAATGGGCTTTGGTTACAAGCAATCACTCAATATGTATGAGGGTGGCTACTTTGTACAAGTACAAGTAGGTTACAAGCAAAATGGTAAAGGTAAAGAGCAAGTTGTAAACTTGGTATGGACCGTTGACCTTGAGATGAATGAAAATGGTATAACCGCTTCTAATCTCGCAATGTGGGATGAGAAACCAGACGATGGTAAGCAAGGAACAACCGAGCGTTGGGTAACAGCCGCTCCAGCTGTACAAGATGTAGTAGATGCTTTGTTAGGTAGCTTTACCGCTGAACCAGGTGCTAACCTCTTTAATGCTGTATCAGGTATGAAATTGGTAGGTGCTAACCAAGAGTTACTCATTAAAGGTGCCAATACTGTTAAAATGTAAAACAATTAACAATAAATAAACGAGTTATAAACTCACAATGTCTAACAATTAAATTTTTAAAGGTATGAAAAAGTTTACTCTTTTAAGTGCAGTGCTCGTAGCAGGTATGGCTACCGCACAAGTTGAGATGACGGATCTTAATATGGAGGTTCGTAAAGTTATCACTACCCAATCTGTAGAGATGACTGCTGAGGTTACCATGGAGGAGTGGAATGCAGACTACGTTGCAAAAAAGAAAGTTGCCGCAGCTGATTATGCAGCACACGACTACTACTTTACTACTGGTATGATGCATTGGGGTGTCACTCCATCATTTATGCAATTGTCATTGAGCATGATTGCTGTTCCTTACATGGATAGCGTGGTATGGACAAACTACTATGGTCCAACTAACTGGTATTATCAATACGACAAGAGTTTGATAGCAGAGAACAGCGAGACATGTGTACAATATTATAGTATTAATGGTCTCGGTCACTATCTTCCTTACACTACTGACCACACTTTGACACAAGGTGATAAAACCTACAACATCAAAGGTTATCAGTTTGCTGCAGGTAATGAGAACGGTGGTGCTTTAGCTTCAGGTACTGCTCCATATGTAATCTCTACAGGTGAGCAAATTCCTTTGACCCTCTGCGGTATGGAGACTGATCCTATGAACAATGAATCAGGTAGTGACTTCTATCGTATTGGTGCGGGTGCTCGTGGTGCGTATGCTTATGGTACTGATTTGGTTGCTGATACAGCTACTAAAGTAACTGCTGATACTATCATCTCTACTGTTCGCAACGTGAGCCCATTGAAGATCAATGCAGTTAATATCCCTGTTTACAATGTAAATGGTACAACTATGTTCCCTGAGACAGCAGAGGTTAAGATTGAGCTTTTTGCTGCTGATTTGACAACTGGTATTGTTTACACAGACTCTCTCCTTGGCGAGGCTGTAGCTACCATTGATAACTTCCTTGAAGTTCAAGCAGGCGTGGGTACTATTACTGCTATTTTCCAAAAAGAAGATATCTTGGGTGGTATGCAAGATGCTCCTATCGTAGTAGAAGGTGACTTCGTACTCCAAATTACTGGCTACAACGAGTCTGGTTGCGACTTCGGTATCTACGCTGACTACTATACTCCAGGTGGTACAACTATGTACAAGGTGGGTGGCAAATATACCCCTATCTTCTCTGCAAGCTCTAACCTCGCAGTTAGCTATGACGCTTACTGGCCAGTAGCTGTACCAGTAACAGCAGCCGAGGCTTTGGTAGCTCCAGTTGCAGGTGGTTTAGCAGTAGATGCTGATGAAGAGGGTGAGTACAATGCATTTGCAATCTACACTAACGTAACTGATATCGAGAATTGGGATATCGTAGCTGACGAGTGGCTCACTATGGCAGTAGATACATCTACATACTCTACTTCTGGCTATTTCGTAGCTCAAGTAATAGCTGAGGCTCTTACAGAGGGTACAGGTCGTGAAGGTGTGATCACTATCGACGCAGATGGTTACAAAGTGGATATCGTTGTTAAGCAAGGCGAAGTGAACACAGCAGTTGATAATGTAGTTGCTCCATTGTTCGACAACAAGATCTACAACCTCCTCGGTGTTGAGGTAGATGAGAACTACAAGGGTATCGTTATCAAGAACGGTCAAAAGTACATTCAATAATCTCCCAACGAGATAAAAACTAAGAGGCTTCCGTTTGGAAGCCTCTTTTTGTTAATGTATTTAGCTACCCTTGCGCTACCTTTGCGCAAGGGTTAATCATACAACAAGGTATAGATCTTTTCGGGAGCGAAGACTTCGTTGGCTACCTCTTGCAGCTGCTCTGGCGTAATCTTCTGCACCTTGGCAAAAGTCTCTTGCCATTGAGGGGCACGATGATGATATAACATCTGCTTAGCCATCGCCAAAGCATTATTCTCTTGATTCTCTGCAGAAATCGCCAACTGCCCCTCCAATTGGCGTAAAGCACGTTGCAATTGTGTTGCCGTCAGTCTTGTGTCTCGCAATTGCTTCAGCTCTTTATGGCAAAGCTCGAGACACTGGTCTTTGTGTTGAGGTTCGCAAGCGAGGTAGATATTCCAATAACCCGTATCGCTCAAAGGTACTGCCTGAGAATCAATATTATACACCAAACCGTACTTCTCTCGCAGACTGAGGTATAAGCGACTAGACATACTGCCTCCACCTAGAATATTATTGAGCAAGAACATCGTCAATTGCTTAGGATGACCTATCGGATAGGTATGCGAACCCAGCATAACGTGGGTTTGGTGGGTATGGCGGCGGTAGGTGCGGGACGCTCCAGAGGGGCTATAGGACGGGCAGAGCCCTATAGGACGCTCGTTTAACGAGCTATAGGACGCCGCTGGAGCGGCTATTGGATATTGGACGCCCTGCGGGCTATGGGACGCTTCGCTATGGGTTATAGGCGAGGAGGAGAGGAGTTCCTTTTCTGCCGCAGCTATCACTTGCTTGGTGGAGACATTGCCTTGCACAAATAGCACCATGCGTTCAGGACGGTAGTGCTGCGCCATCCAATTGAGTGGATATTGAGGCGATTTGGAGATACGGCGGAGCGTTTTCTTGGTTCCAAGAATAGGCATTGCCAACGAACTTCCCTCAAAAATCATATTCTCGAAGTCGTCATAGATCAATTCGCTAGGAGAATCGTTATAACTCTCTATCTCGTCTAAGATAACCGTCACCTCTTTGTCGGTCTCCTTCTTATTGAAAGTCGGACGGAGCACCATGTCCGCCAACAAATGCAAGGTTGTGCGGAAATGGTTATTGAGTGTCGCAGCATAAAAAGTGGTTTCCTCCTTGGTAGTATAAGCATTGATCTCACCACCTATACCCTCGATATGGTTAATAATTTGGCGGGCGGTATAATGTTTAGTACCCTTGAAGAGGCAATGCTCAATGTAATGTGCCATACCATTCTCTTCGGGTTGCTCGTGGCGAGTACCTGCACCAATCATGATTCCGACATAAACAACAGGAGAAGATGTCAAACGGTGCACAATTTGCACTCCATTGGGTAAATTATGATAAAAAGTTTCGTACATTTTGCTTTTTTTGTTCACTTTTCTTGCGTATATGCAATATTTTTAGTACTTTTGCACTCGATTTCTGCGGCATTGGCGGAATTGGTAGACGCGCTAGACTTAGGATCTAGTTTCGAGAGGAGTGAAGGTTCGAGTCCTTTATGCCGCACATCGGGTCAAAGCGACCCGATTTTTTGTATCATCTAATTTTTAAGTCTATGAAAAAATCATTTCTTTTATTATTCGTGGTTGTTGCAACCATCATGACCAGTTGCGAGGGTTGGTTAACAGGTAAATCTGACCATAGTCCAGAAATATCTGCTTCGTTTTTCTTTGTCAACCCAGTTTTTGAGGGTGACAGTATTGTGAGCGCCAAGGATACGCTTCATTGGGTAACAGACCCTTCAGATGGTTCGATAGAACTAGATACTGTATATCTTGGCGACACCGTACATTTCGTGAATGTTTATAACGCATACGAAAACAGTTTGGTAGCTGTTCAAATGACTTGGGATAGTCTGCGTATGGATCTTTGGTACCATTTGACCGAAGATATCCAAAAAGCATTAACCAACAAATCTAATGTGGAGCAAGGTCTTCTCAAGTTTGAACCAGGTTGGGGTGTTGTTACCTTCCCTGTTTACTTTACCCCACGCCACAAAGGCGGTATGACTCTCGAACTAGCAGTAAAAAGCACTTCTGAAAACTTCCCCACCTCCTCTGTACTCATCTATATTCCTGCGACAGAGCAAGTGGTGGATAGTACAGCTACCAACTAAGTTTGAGTCTTGAGAAATTAAGCTTGAGTTTTTGCTTCTTGCCACAGGGCTTCCATTTCATCTAGGGTCATGTCTTTGAGAGACAGACCCTTTTCTTTTGCCTTTTGCTCAATATAATTGAAGCGTTTGATGAACTTGGCATTGGTTTTCTCTAGCGCATTGTCAGGGCGAATCTTGTACAAACGTGCCGCATTAACCAGCGCAAAGAACAAGTCTCCCATCTCATCCGTAGCTTTCTCCTCGTCCATACTCTCTACCTCAGCTTCAAATTCGGCTATCTCCTCTTTCACTTTGTCCCACACATCCTGTGGTTTCTCCCAATCAAAGCCTACATTGGCTGCTTTATCTTGGATACGATATGCCTTCACTAACGCAGGAAGTGCTTGAGGAATGCCCGCAAGAACAGTCTTGTTGCCATCTTTCTCTTTGAGTTTGACTTGCTCCCAGAGTTTGGACACATCCTCTGCGTTCTCCACAGCTTGCTCGCCATAGACATGAGGATGGCGGAAAATCAGCTTATCCGCAATCTTGTTGCAGACATCCGCTATATCAAACGCCCCCTTCTCACTACCAATCTTGGCATAGAACACGACATGAAGGAGTACGTCTCCTAGTTCTTTGGCAATCTCATTCATGTCATTTTGGATGAGTGCAGAAGCCAATTCGTAGGTCTCCTCTATGGTGTTTTGGCGAAGAGACTCGAAGGTTTGTTTTCTATCCCAAGGACATTTCTCACGCAGTTCATCCATGACCGTCAAAAGGCGATCAAAAGCTTTGAGTTGTTCTTCACGATTATTCATAGTTCATCATCATTACTTCGAAGTTATCATTTACTTGTACGTAGGTAAACATTCTCCAGCAGTCCCCTAGTATCATCATTCTACTATCACGACTTAACATAAGGTCTAACTCTATGTGACGATGACCAAAAATGTAAAGATCATGATGGTTTCCAGCCTGTTCTTGCTCTTTAGCAAAGAGAACTAGCTCCTCTTTTTCCTCTCCTTTGTATGGATATGTTCCATCTTTCTCTTTGAGGCGACTCTTTTTCGCCCACTCATATCCTAGTTCGTTACCCCAAGAGGCAGGAAGAAGACGTAAGAAGAATTGCAAAATAGGACTATGAAAAAGCTTGCGAAGGAGAATAAAGTGCTTGATTTTCTTTTGGATATTAGCAGGGAGTTGTTGTACGTAGTTGCTAGGCACTAAGCCATCACCGTGAGCTAGGAAAATTCGTTTTCCGTTGATAGAAATGGTTTCAGGCTTTCTATGGATAGTCATTCCCGTTTGCTCTGCTAACCATCCGAACGTCCAAATATCGTGATTACCAATAAAAAAATGCACCTCTATACCCTTATCCGTTATCTGCCTGATTGTCTGCAAGAAAGGACGGTATTGCTCTTTACTTTTATCTTGCCAAAAGAACTCACACCAGAAATCAAAAATATCTCCGAGCAGGTAAATAGCAGTCGCATCCTTCTCCATGGTTCGGAGCATGGAGATAAGGTTCTGCTGATGGGCATCGAAATCAGAGATAGCCCTTGAGCCCAAATGTGCATCGGAGAGAAAGTAGAACATATTTTAGATCGCTTCGCTGTAGTTTGTAGTTCGCTCGTTTTGCTCGCTGTAGATCGCTGCGCTGTTAGATTAGAGGAAGCCGAGTTCTAGTTTAGCTTCTTCAGACATCATATCCTTATTCCATTCTGGTTCAAAGACTATATTGACATTTACTTCGTTAATACCATCCACAGAACCTACTTTCTGCTTGACATCCTCCACAAGAAAATCCGCCGCAGGGCAGTTAGGAGCAGTTAGAGTCATATCTATGTTGCAAATTCCATCTCCAGGCAAGTCAATGCGATAAATAAGACCCAGTTCGTAAATATTAACCGGAATCTCAGGGTCATAGACCGTTTTTATCATTCTCAAGACTTGCTCCTCTAGTTGCAAAAATTCATTCATATCGTATCACTTCACAAATTGGAGTGCAAAGATACTGCTTTTTTGGCAAATATACAAAAGTTTTGGCAAATAAATACATAATCTTGTAAAGATAATGTATCGGCAAAATCACGGAAGGATAACGGAGGGATAACGGAGAAATAACGGAGTTCCTTCGGTTTTCCTTCGGTCAGGTTCCGATGAAGTCCCTATGAAGTCCCTATGAAGTCCCTATGAAGACAGAGGGCAAGGAGAGGTGAAAGGTGAAAACGGAAAACTGAAAGGTGAGAGGTTATAGGCTATAGGTTATAGGCTATAGGCAAGAATTTTACACCACTTTTCCCCACCAAAGTTAATAAGTGATATATAATACTGAAAATCTTATGGTTAAGTAGTTGATAACTTTTTTGACAATATGCTTAAAAATGCACTGAAAAATTTTTTGTGGGGAAATGTGGGGAAATATCAAATATTTTTTGTAACTTTGCAGCCGAATTCAAGAAAATCAGGAATTATGAACACATTTATTGGAAATATCGAGGCACGCTTGGACGGCAAAGGTCGCGTGTTTATCCCAGCGAATTACCGCAAGATACTCGCTGAGATGGGTTCAACGCATATCGTAATGCGCAGAGATACCGATAATGAGTGTGTCATCTTCTACCCAGAACATATATGGCATAAGAAAGTGAGCGAACTACGCAATGCCCTAGATGAATGGGATCCAGAAGATCAAATGATATTGATGCAATTCATGTCAGAGGCTGAAATATTGGATATGGATAGCCAAGGACGTGTATTATTGCAAAAGAAAAACTTGGAAATGATTGGTGCTGAGCAAGATATATTGTTTGTCGGCATGTTGGACCGCTTTGCGGTATGGAACCCAACTGCGTTCGCAGAGAAACAAATGCCACAAAAAGACTTGGCAGAGCGCATCAGAATACGAATGAAATCCCAGCCTAAACTATAATTAAACCTAACCTACTATGAATGAGATTTATCACATTCCCGCAATGCTGAGAGAGACAATCCAAGGGTTGAATATTCAACCCGATGGATTGTATGTGGACGTTACCTGTGGTGGCTGTGGACACTCAAGAGCCATCCTTGAGGCGATGAGGCGAGAAGGCGACGAGGCGAAAGGTAAGTTATATTCCTTTGATCAAGACTTGGACGCACTCGAGAATGCTCGCCAATTAGGCATGGATAAGCACGAGAATTGGCAGTTTGTGCATAGCAATTTCCGCTACTTGCGTAATTTCATGGATTACTACGGCGTGGAGCAGATAGATGGATTATTGGCAGACTTAGGCGTTTCGTTCCACCATTTCGACTGCCCAGAGAGAGGATTCAGTTTTCGTTACTCTGCGCCACTAGACATGCGTATGAACCAAACAGGTGGTAAGACCGCTGCCGATATTCTCAACACTTATACAGAAGAGGAGCTCGCGCGCGTACTATATATTTATGGTGAGTTAAAAAATGCGAAACCACTTGCCAAACGCATTGTCAAAACGCGAGAGACCAGCCCTATCGCACGTACAGAAGACCTAGTGAGTATCGTTTTAGGGAAGAAGGTTCAGGAGTTGAGAAGTTCAGGAGTTCAGGAATTGGATGTGCCAGCAGTTGCCAAAAAAGATATGGCAAAAGTTTTTCAGGCGTTGCGTATAGAAGTGAACGACGAGATGGGAGCCCTGAGAGAAATGCTACTAGCCGCCAAAGATCTACTAAAACCAGGAGGACGAATCGCCATACTCACCTACCACTCGCTAGAAGATAGAATCGTGAAGAACTTCCTTCGTTCAGGAAACTTAGAAGGCACAATAGAAAAAGATTTCTACGGCAATATCCTCACTCCTTTCAAAGTCCTAGAAAAAGGACTGACCGCTAGCGCAGAAGAAGTGGAACAAAACCCAAGAGCACGAAGTGCCAAACTGCGAGTAGCGGAGAAAATAGAAAGCAACAAGTAACCATTAAACAAAATAACTATGTGTAAGTTTTCATTAAAAGACATCTTGAGCGGAAACATCCTGACCAAAGCTTGGCTTAGACGCCAATACAAGGTCATTGGATTGATAAGTGCGCTCATTTTTGTATATATCCATTGCGGATATTTAGCCCAACGACAACAACGCAACCTAAGCGAACTGCAAAAAGAGTTGCAAGATGCTCAATTTGTACAATTGAGTTTGAGTGCCGAACTCATGGAGAAGACACGTCAGTCCTCCATCAGCGACCTACTCGCCGAGAAAGACAGCAAAATCAAACCTAGTAACACCCCAGCCATACGTATACAATGAGTGAGAATGTCAAACATACCGTTTTGCGCTTTGCCATTGTTTTTGGCGTCATATTGCTATTCTTTGTAATCGTGTTTGTACGCATCATTAGTTTGCAAACCGTGCATCGTAGCGAGTTAGAGGCCATGGTGGCAGACCGAGATTCCGTGTATAAGCCTATCAAGGCGGTGCGCGGAAATATCTTTGATTGTGAAGGACGACTATTGGCCAGTAGTGTACCTCAATATAGCATTTGGATGGACACACGCGTGGAAGCACTCCACCTAAACAAAGGCAAACTATTCTACGATTACGTGGATAGTATCGCCTATGGTCTGAGTCGTATTGTGGGCGATCAAACCCCCACAGAATATCGCAATAAAATCGTAAAAGCATACCGTGGCAAAACTCGCCGCGAACGCAATATACGATTGACGAACAAGCGTATTTCTTATACCCAACTCAAGGAGATCAAACAACTACCATTGATTCGCCGAGGCGTGTATAAGAGCGGTTTCTACGCAGTAGATCTCAACCTACGCGTCAAGCCTTTTAATAGCCTAGGCAGTCGCACCATAGGGGGTATCTATGCCGAAAGTGGCAAAGGCAATGCGGGACTAGAGAAGCGTTTTGATGACTACCTGCAAGGCGAAGACGGATTAGCTATTCGCGAGCGCATGGCTAATCAATGGCAATATATTCCTATCCGTGAGGAGAAACATGGATGCGATGTCTATACCACGCTAGATGCCAATCTAATGGACATCTGCGAGAGCAACCTACGTGCGCGACTCGAACACACACAAGCCGATTGGGGATGCGTCATTCTCATGGAAGTGGCTACTGGCGAGATCAAAGCCATGTGTAACCTAGACCGCGGTAGCGATCTTCAATATTATGAGATAGCCAACCATGCGGTGGTGCGTATGGAACCTGGATCTACCTTCAAGACCATAGCCATGATGGCAGCATTGGACGATGGAAAAGTCAATATTGACGACACCTTGCGTGTATGGAAAGACGGATGGTATTACCACGGCGCAACACACCGAGACGCCCACCCTGCCGACACCGTTTATACCATGCGACAAGCATTAGCCGTGAGTAGTAATATCGCTTTAGCGCGTATGATTACAGACGGTTACAACGGTAGTGCAAAGAAATTTGTCAACAAACTCAAACGCATGGGACTATGCGACAGCATAGACTACATTATTCCTGGAGCACATCAACCACGCATCAACATCCCCAAAGATACCGTTACCATCTCTCGTATGGCATATGGCTATTCCGTAGAACTCAGTCCACTACAGATTTTGACATTCTACAACGGTATCGCCAATGATGGACGAATGATTTCACCCGTGCTTGTAACAGAAGTCAAGGATGGTAAAACGACTGTAGAATCGTTTAAAACCCAAACCATTAGAAGCAGCCTGTGCAGCAAAAATACCTTGGAAGACATCCAAGCCAGCCTACTAGATGTGGTATGGGACAATGATTTGGGTACCGCGGCTATGAACAAATGGAGACAACGTAAAGCACAGAGTGATTTGGTCAAGATCGCGGGCAAGACGGGCACCGCACAGGTTATGGAAAATGGCAAGTATTTCAACAACAAGCACCGTATGTCTTTTGTGGGATATTTCCCTGCCGATGCTCCTCGTTATAGTTGTATCTGTGTCATCCATGCACCACGCAACAGAGGTGCGTATGATTCGGGACTAGATTGCGGAAGTGTCGTGCGTAAGATAGCAGAAAAAACCATGGTGTACACCAGTGAATACCGAATAGAAGACAAGCAACTGGTCATGATGGCAAAAGAAGACTAAACACAAAGAACTAGCATATATGATACTCAAAGAATTGCTCACAGGATTAGAGGTGTTGCAACTGATAGGCGACACCAACATAGAAGTGACTGGCATACAGTCCGATTCTCGCCGTGTGACATCAGGCAATATGTTTGTTGCACAAGTTGGCACGACCGTAGATGGGCATGTATTTATCCCTCAATGCATAGAGAAAGGGGCTGCTGCCATCGTCATGGACCAGGCTGAACATATGCCTACCCAAAGCAATGGTGTAACATATATTCTAGTCAAGAGTAGCGACGAGGCACTCGGCAAAATGGCGCACCTTTGGTATGGCGAGCCATCTAAACATCTTCAACTAGTAGGCGTGACTGGTACCAACGGCAAAACCACTACCGCCACCCTACTCTACCGCCTCTTCAAGACCTTAGGTGAGAAAGTAGGACTACTCTCTACAGTCATCAATTATGTTGACGACGAGTCAATTGCTTCGACCCACACCACCCCAGACGCGTTGTCGCTCAATGCATTGCTAGCACAAATGGTGGCGGCAGGTTGTACCTACGCTTTTATGGAGGTCAGCAGTCACGCCATCGCTCAACAACGCATCGCAGGATTGGAATTTGCGGGAGCATTATTCACCAATCTCACACGCGATCATATGGACTATCACAAGACCTTTGACCACTATCGCGACACCAAGAAATGCCTCTTTGATCACCTCAACAAGAATGCTTTTGCCATCACAAACATCGATGACAAAAACGGATTGGTCATGACGCAAAACTGCCGTGCCAAGGTATATACATACTCAACCCGCAGCATGGCTGATTTTCGCGGAAAAATCCTAGAAGAGGGCTTTGATGGTATGCTTTTGCGCATGCAAAGCACACTTGGGGCTGTAAACACAGAGGTGTTTGTGCCTTTGGTTGGCCGGTTCAATGTGAGCAACCTATTGTTGATCTATGGTTGCGGAGTGGCATTAGGGGTAGATGCAATGGAGGTATTGCGTATATTGAGCGGATTGCAACCCGTGAATGGACGTTTTGAGACTATCCACTCTAGCAAGGGGTGGACAGGTATCATCGACTATGCACATACCCCAGATGCGGTAGAGAATGTACTCAAGACCATCAACGAGATTGTTTCTGCCAACGCAAGCAAACAAACCCAAGCCGCACAAGTAATAACCGTAGTGGGTTGCGGAGGCAATCGTGATAAAGGTAAACGACCTATCATGGCACGCATAGCGTTTGAGAATAGCACACAATTGATATTAACTTCGGATAACCCACGCGATGAGGAGCCTCATGCTATTCTTCAAGACATGGCAGCGGGACTGACCGCAGAGGAGTTACAGCGAGTACTTATCATAGAAGATCGTGCGTCTGCTATCAAAACTGCATGTACATTGGCTCGCCAAGGAGATGTAGTACTTGTCGCAGGCAAAGGTCACGAGGATTATCAGATTATCAAAGGCGTTAAGCACCACTTTGACGACCATGAGGTGGTTCGCGCATGTGCTGGTTTAGTTTAGTGTTTAGAGTTTAGAGATTATGTTATACCAATTATTTAGTTTGTTCAACGATTTTCCAGGCGCTCGCCTGATGAGTTATATTTCGTTCCGCGCTGTAGTGGCAGGCGTATTGGCCATGTGTATCAGCATTTGGGTCGGACGATGGTTTATTCAACTGCTCCAACGAAAAAACATCTCAGAAACACAACGAGATGCTAGCATTGACCCATTCAATGTAGCCAAAAAAGGCGTACCAACCATGGGGGGCGTGGTGATTATAGCCGCTATTCTTCTCCCCTGTTTATTGCTCGGGCGACTGAATAATATCTACATGATTCTCATGCTGATAACCACCATCATCTTGGGTTGTATCGGTTTTGCAGACGACTATATCAAGACCTTCCGCAAGAATAAAGATGGACTCAATGGTTGGATCAAAATTGCTGGACAAATCACCCTCGGACTTATTGTAGGTTTGACCCTCCGCTACAGCCCAGAAGCCGTCATGAATGAGCGTGTGACTAGCCACATAGAAAACAATATTACCGTCTTTGAGAAATCCCCTGAGGTCAAATCGACTCGCACGACTATTCCGTTCTTCAAGGCGCATGACTTCAATTATGCGGATATGTTCTCATTCCTTGGAGAAACCAACAAATACAAGGCAGGTTGGATTTTCTTTGTTCTTCTCACGGTCTTGGTAGTAGCTGCCGTGAGCAATGGTGCCAATCTCAACGATGGTATGGACGGCATGTGTGCAGGCAACTCCGCCATCATAGGTGTCGCCTTGCTGGTACTAGCCTACATTAGCGGCAACGTGGTCTTCTCTGACTATTTTGACGTGATGTATATTCCTGGTAGTGAGGAGTTAACTATCTTTTTGGCATCCTTTATTGGCGCTTTGGTTGGATTCTTGTGGTGGAATGGTTTCCCTGCCCAAGTCTTCATGGGCGACACAGGCAGTTTGACTATTGGTGGTATCATCGGTGTAAGTGCCGTGATTATTCACAAGGAGTTATTGTTGCCTATCCTCTGCGGCATCTTCCTCATGGAGAGCGTGAGCGTGATTATACAAACCCAAGTATATAAGTTTGCCAAGAAAAAAGGCATCCATCTACGCGTTTGGAAACGCACACCATTGCATGACCACTACCGCACTTCTATGGATCAGGTGCTTAAGAACGATCCTACCTGCAAAGTGCTATTCAAGGGCAAAGGGCCACTCCAACACGAGACGAAGATTGTTCTTCGATTCTGCATCGTGACCCTCATCCTAGCCGCATTGACTATCCTAACACTCAAAATACGATAAACGACTATGAAAAAAATTGTTATTCTTGGTGCTGGCGAATCGGGAACAGGCGCTGCTATCCTTGCTCAAAGCAAAGGGATGGACGTGTTTGTCAGCGATAGAGGCACCATCGCGCCAATGTATCAGGCATTACTCAACCAACACCAAATCAGTTGGGAAGAAGGTCAACACACCACAGACAAGATTCTCGCCGCAGACGAAGTCATCAAGTCGCCTGGCATTCCTTTCTCTGCCCCTATCGTACAACAACTCATCGCCCAAGGAACACCTATCATCTCTGAAATTGAGTTTGCTGCGCGTTACACCCAAGCCAAAATGATTTGTATCACGGGTTCAAACGGCAAAACCACGACTACTTCTCTAATCTTCGACATGCTGCGTCGTGCGGGATTGGACGTGGGACTTGCTGGCAATATCGGCAACTCCCTCGCTCTACAAGTAGCACAGGAAGATCATGCCTATTATGTCATCGAACTCTCCTCTTTCCAATTGGATAACTGCTATGATTTCAAGGCAGATATTGCCATTTTGCTCAATATCACGCCTGACCATTTGGATCGTTACGACTACCAGTTCCTAAACTATGTAGATGCCAAGTTCCGCATCACACGCAACCAAACAGCCCAAGATGCCTTCATCTACTGGAGCGAGGACCCTGTCATTGACCGCGAGATAGCCCGTATCCGCCCTCAAGCCACTCTCTATCCTTTTGGTAGTCAGGAGCAAAACGTAGCCTACACCAACGGCAAACAACTGATTGTATCCGCTCACAAAGAGGTCGAGCCACTCGCTGTTCCTTTGGACGAGTTAAGCCTTCAAGGCAAACACAACCAATACAACTCCATGGCTGCTGGTCTGGCCGCTCAACTGCTCCATATTGATAATGCAGTCATTCGCGAGAGTCTGCAACAATTTGCGGGAGTAGATCACCGCTTGCAGTATGTGGCTACTGTACGTGGAGTACGATATATCAACGACTCCAAAGCCACCAATGTCAACTCTTGCTGGTATGCCCTAGAGAGCATGACCACACCTACCATTTTGATTCTTGGTGGTACAGACAAAGGCAATAACTACAGCGAGATTGACCAACTAGTCAAAGAGAAATGCACTAGCCTGATTTTCATGGGTAAAGACAATAGCAAACTCATCGCGCACTTCGAACCCATGGGTATTCCGTTTGTCTCCGTGGATAGTCTAGAGGCAGCTGTTCAAACAGCTTATGACACCGCCCAAGAGGGGCAAACCGTTTTGCTATCCCCATGTTGTGCTAGTTTTGACCTATTCAAGAACTACGAAGATCGTGGTTACCAATTTATGCAAGCAGTTAGAAACCTATAATAGTAAACCCCTATGAAAATCAACGAACTCATTCAAAAAATCAAACAACAATGCACCTATATTGATCGTGTGTATTGGTTGTTATTTGGAGTACTCATTATCGTTGCCATTTTGGCTTTGTTTTCCGCGAGTAGTACCCTAGCGTTTGCAGGCGACAACACTTTGAATCCAATTATGAACCAAATGTTCTTTATAGTGGTTGGTGTCGCATTGGCTTTTGCAATACAATTCATGCCCCGTTCATGGATTCGTATTGGTGGTTATATTGGATTGATCGTCTCTATCGTACTATTGATACTCACTTACACGAGTATGGGTGTGGAGATCAATGGCGCCAAACGTTGGCTAGATTTAGGTCCTATTCGTTTTCAACCATCCGAGTTGGCAAAACTGACTTTGCTCATTGTTGTGAGTGACTTGCTAAGCCAAATCAAAAATGCAGAGGACGAAAAGAAATACTTCTTTATTGTGGTGGCAATCACAGGAGTCGTGTGTATGCTCATCTTCTTTAACAATCTATCAACCACCTTGTTACTCGGAGGAGTCGTGTTGATTATGTTCTTTTTAGCCCGCGTGAAGTTCAAGTATTGGGGAACATTGTTGGGCATTGTATTATTGTTACTCACAGGAGGGTATTTTATTGTCAAGAAAGCATATATTGAGCCAGGTAGAAAAATCGAAGCACAGCTCCTCAAACGTGTAGTCACATGGGTAAATCGTGTGGACAACACAGTAGAAGAATGGAAATCCCCTGCCGACCAAAAATACTCCCTTGAAGATGACTACCAACGTACCATCGCCAAAGTAGCGATAGCCCACGGAGGGGCATCACCTTTTGGCGTTCTGCCAGGCAATAGTACCGAGCGTAACTTCTTGCCACAGGCGTTTGCCGATTATATTTTTGCAATTATTGTAGAGGAGTCTGGTATCGTTGGAGCGTTGTTTTTGATGTTCATCTACTTAGCCATATTATTCCGATCTTGTCTCATTAGTAGCAAGTATGCCGAATATTCAGCTATGTTAATGGTCATGGGATTGGCATTGATGCTCACCTGCCAGGCTCTCGTCAGCATGATGGTGTCTGTGGGTATTGGTCCTGTGACGGGACAACCGCTACCGATGATTAGTCGTGGAGGTACGAGTGCATTGGTCACTAGTTTGTATTTTGGTATCCTAATGTGTGTATCTCGTGAACAAAAAGAGTTGCAAGAGCGCCAACTATCCTCTATCGTTGCTAGCGAAGAAGATGTGCCAGACATTCAAATAGACAACTAAAACCAGTCTTTTACGGGTTCATGACGGGTTCATACTATGTGATTACTATGTGATTACTATGAGATTAGTATGAGATTACTATGAGATTACCATACCTTACTTGAATCTTCAAGCCAAAATACGAAATTGTACAATCATATGAAAGTTCTTATCTCTGGAGGCGGCACAGGAGGTCATATCTTCCCCGCCGTTAGTATTGCCAACGCGTTGCGTGAAATGGATCCTACTTGCGAGATTTTGTTTGTAGGTGCGTTAGGTCGCATGGAAATGGAACGTGTTCCTCAAGCTGGTTACAAGATTGTCGGACTACCAGTTCGTGGTATTGACCGCAGTCGTCCTTGGCGCAATATTAAGGTATTGATTGATTTCGTGCGTTCCATGTGGCAGGTACGCAAGATCATTCGTGATTTCCGTCCAGATGTAGGAGTGGGTGTAGGTGGTTATGCCAGCGGTGCGGCTATGAAGGTCGCAGCAAAAATGGGAGTGCCTATCCTATTGCAAGAGCAAAACGGATTTGCGGGGGTTACCAACAAAATGCTCAAGAATGATGCCAAGAAAATCTGCGTAGCGTATGAAGGAATGGAGCGTTTCTTCCCAGCTAACAAACTGATTTTGACGGGTAATCCTGTACGCCAGAACTTGACTACTGGTAGCAAAGAAGGCGCTATTGAATACTTCAACAATACGTTTGGAGTACACTTTACCACAGAGCGTAAGACCTTGCTCATTATTGGCGGAAGCTTGGGTGCGCGTACAATTAACCAAAGCATTATCGCTCATCTTCCCGAGCTAATCAATAGTGGCGTACAAGTAATCTGGCAAACGGGCAAATACTATTTTGAGGACTGCAAACAAGCCCTCAACTCTCAACTCTCGTACACGAGCTCTGTGAGTGATCGTTCGAGCGAAAGCGAGATAAGAACTCTCAACTCTCAACTCATCATTTGTACCGATTTCATTTCTCAAATGCCAGATGCGTATGCCCTAGCAGATTTGGTAATTTCTCGTGCGGGAGCCTCATCCATATCGGAATTATGTTTATTGGGCAAACCATCTATCCTAGTGCCATCGCCTAATGTGGCAGAGGATCATCAGACACACAATGCCATGGCGTTGGTCAATAAGCATGCAGCCGTATTAGTCAAGGATGTAGAGGCGCACGAAAAGATGGTGCAGACAGCCTTGCAACTAATTCAAGATGAAATGGCTTTGCAGGACTTGCAAACGAACATTTTGACCCTTGCACTACCCGACTCTGCCAAACTCATAGCACAAGAAGTAATGGCATTAACCATTAACCAATAGCCAATAAAAAACGCAGCCCGTGAGCTGCGTTTTTTATTACTTGCGAATCCAAGTTTGACTTCTACCTAGGAGGCCTCTCTTATCTAAAGAGCCACGGAGGATCAGTTTGCCATTTTCGAGATAAATCTTAGCGTAATACAACTTACCTTTGGCAGGGTCTAAGACTTTGCCACCGCGCAACTCGCCATCCACCAATTGCATATCACGCACGATAGTCAAGCCCACGATAGGTTGATTGTGGTCTGCGCCTTCACACTCGGTGCATACTGCATTAGGATCTTCAAAGAGAGTAGTGATTTGACCATAGTACATACCATTATCTGCTTTATAGATATTGACTACGGATTTTTGCTCGCCACTCTCGTCATCAATGGTGATCCACTCGCCTACAAAAGGAACTTGGGCAGTAACCCATGCAGCCATCAATAATGCTGCCATCAAAAAAAGGTTTCTCATTTTCATACCAATTTGTTAATTTTGTTGTTTTCGGCGACAAAGGTATAAAAAATTCTTCGAACATACCAAATCCCCAAACAAAAATATTTGCACACCTCAAATATTTTTCGTACCTTTGCAGGGTTTTAGACTTTCATAACAAAATGAAACTAGTATTTGCATCAAATAACAAGCATAAGTTGGAGGAGGTTCGTAAGATACTTCCTGCCAACATATGCGTAATAAGCTTAGCTGAATTGGGCTTTCATGCCGAAATAGAAGAGACAGGCGAGACACTTGAGGAGAACTCTGTTATCAAAGCACAAACCATTTGGGATTGGATCAAAGTACATCAACTAACCCACGAGGTGGATGGCGTATTTGCGGATGATACGGGTTTAGAAATTCGTGCCCTAGGTGGCGCACCTGGTGTACGTACCGCTCGCTGGGCAGGGGAAGACTGCAACGATGCCTCCAACCGGCAAAAAGCCCTCCAAGAACTGCAAGGCATAACCAATCGTGAGGCACGATTTCGTACTGTGATAACTTTAGTTAGAGGCGAAAGGCAAGAAGCGAAAGGCGAGAGGATTGAGCAAGTAGAAGGAATAGTGAACGGTCAAATATCCGAAGCAGAAGAAGGTAATGGAGGATTTGGTTACGACCCTGTATTCATACCTGAAGGCTACGACAAGACATTCGCAGAACTACCTGCGGAAGTAAAAAACAGCATTAGTCACAGAGCAAGAGCCATGGAGGCTATGAGAGAATTATTAAGCAACAATAACAAATAAATGAAGAAATATCTGATACTACATATCGCCTGCCTGATGAGTATCATGGCATGGGCACAAGAGCGCAATGAGCAGAAGCATTGGCGAACCTATTTTGCATACAATAGTGTGCAAGTGATTGCTATGGATGCCCAAGAAGAAGTCTATGCCGTAGCCAATGGCAAATTGTTCTCAATCCACCCAACTAGCGAGAAATTGACCTTGTACAACAATTTTTCGGGCATGCACGGTACCGACATTGCACAAATAGCCTACGACCAAGCACGAAAGCAAATGCTCATCATGTACACGGATGGCAAAATGGATATATGGCATGACAATAAGCAAATGCAATACATCTCCGACTTGTACAACAAGCAGATGACGGCATCCAAAAAATGCAACAACATCACAATCGCAGGAAATATGGCATACCTAGCTATGGACTTTGGTATATTGACCTTTGACCTAGAGCAATACGAGTTGGTGGATGCGTTTTATATTGGTGCAGAAGCAAGCGAAGTGAGTGTAAGCGATGTGATGATACAAGGCGATAGTATCTATGCTAAGACACGCGATAGTGTCTATGTGGCGCATATGCAAGACAATATTGTGGACTATCGTTATTGGAAGAGTCGTGCCGCAGCATCGGTAGTGTTTGACAGCAAGAAAGGTCGTGAGTACACTAGTTCGAATGGCGATATATGGAAAGTGGCAGGAGCGAAAGGTGTAGAGCGTCGAATGGTGACCAAGGAAGTGGTGTATTACTTGCCAGATGGTCCAGAAGTAAACACTCCCTACAGCCTAACATGGAGCGGAGGCAGATTATGGATGGTACAAGGTGGCAGATGGGCCAACGAAAACAGAACGCCTGGACACATCATGATATATGATAACGGCAAATGGAAAAATATCACTAATAGCGCCTTACAAGCAGCCAACAACAAAATAGCTGTATTGGATCTCACAGGCGTCGCCGTAGATAAAGATGATGCTACTCATTTTTGGGTTAGTAGTTATGGTACTGGGCTATACGAATTTAAAAATGATAGCCTTGTGCAACGTTACACCGCCAAAAACAGTATAATAGGTTCAGCCGCTGCCTCGATTGACCGCTACACACGTGTGGAAAACCCTGTGTATGACCAAGAGGGTGTACTATGGGTAAATGTAGCAGGCGGAGTAGATACCACATTGGTGGCATTCTTGCCAGATGGTACTCAGCGCGGCGTGAACTTCTACACGGGAGTGAATGAACGATATGTACTCAACACCCCAGGTGGATTATTGATCGATCATATGAACCCCAATAGAAAATGGGCTATTTCTTCTCGTGCCGAGCCAGGTGTGGTATTATTGGATGACGGAGGCACTCGCTATGATGGCAAAGACGACCAATGTGTAGTTCGCAAAGAGTTTTTGGATCAAGATGGTCAAATCATCGCCCCTGAGTTTTTCTATGGCATAGGTCAAGGTCCCGATGGTAGTGTGTGGATAGCATCCAGTAGCGGTCCTATCATTATTCCACAAGAGATTGACATGCTGCAAACCAATACGTGTAAACGACTTCGCATAGAGATGGCTGATGGCAGTTATCTACTAGAGAATGACAGAGTAAATGCCTTTGCATGGGATAGCGATGGAAGATTGTGGATAGGTAGTCAGGCAGGTGGCGTGTTTGTATTGAATGCGGATTATAGCGAGATAGTGGCTTGTTATACGAGTAGTAATAGTGTGATGCCAAGCAACACAGTACTATCGCTGGCATGGGATGAGGACAAAGAGCAGATGTTTATTGGTACGAGTGGCGGATTGGTGTCCTATACAGACAATCCTGATATCTACTCTAGCCTTGACTATAATGAGCAAGAGGAAGCGGATTACAACTATGGAAGTATGTTCAGATGGCGTGCCCACAATGCATTTACCTATGTAGAAGAAGTGGTGTTATTGGGAAATAAAGTATATGGTTTGAGTGCAGGTTCGCTGTTCGCAGTAGATAGAGAAACGAGAGTAGTGAGCAATATCACCAAGTTGGATGGACTGAGCGCATCAGGCATCAATCATATCACCAAGAACGAGTCCCTGAATAGAATGTTGATCACCTATCAAAATGGCGAGATTGATATAGTAGATGCACAAGGAGAGATTTACCCCATCATGGACCTCTACCTCAAACAAATGAATGGTAGTAAAGTGGTCAATGAGGTAAGCATGTACAAAGAGAAAGCCTATCTGGCGATGAGTTGGGGCATACTTGTAGTGAACATGCTAAAAGCCGAAATAGAAGACACCTACTACATTGGAGACAAAAGTAGTGAGGTCAATATCCAATATATCTGTACAGTAAGCGAGCAAGTGTATGCCATGACAGATAGTGCCTTGTACTGCGCGAATATGCGAGATAACCTGGTGGATTATGCCTATTGGAAGACCGTGCTTATGCCAACAGGTAAAGTCGTGAATGGCATGTGTGAGTACTGTGGAATACTATTTATGGTAGTAGATGGTAAGTTATGGAAACTACAAAAAG
>JAZQTO010000060.1:0-4841 GCA_045630805.1 Paludibacteraceae bacterium | reverse complement strand
TCATTATATTTAATGATTGCGTTAGCATCTGGTGGGCTGGTTCGCAGTAGGTGACCATCCGTGAGATCCGTGGGAACTATATTCCCCAGCCTCTAAACTATAGCGAAGCGTCCAAATGGGGACCCCGAAAATTTTAATTTTTGGGGAGAGCGGAGGTGCAAGTCGCCTCAATGCTGACGAGGTCAGCAGTCAATGCGACCTTGCCACCGAACGCGTAATTACGGGTTCATAACGGGTTTATACAATACCCTTGCAATACCGTTACCACACCGATACCACTACGGAGGGATAACGGAGGGATAACGGAGGAATAACAAAGGGATATAAGTCACAAACTTCCCACGGATATATTTAGTACCACTTACAAAAAGTCCGTAGAAATCCTTTGCAAAATCGTTTCTCCCTGAAAATCAGTAGGTATATTCTTTGAATATAGCGTGCAGTTTCTGCGGTTATTGCGGTTTTCAAAACCTTGATAACCGCTAAAACCGCAATAACCGCACTTGCTTTTCATCACTTCCTGCCACATGTCGGTTTATTAACTATAGGTTAACTATCCATTAACAAACTACCCTTACGCAAAGGTAGCGCAAGAGTAGCGGATTTCTATATACTAAAGTCTTTCCTACTTGGAAATTATTCGAATATGCTAACTGAATCAATATATGCTTTCAAATCATTAGCAAAGTCAATACTAAATTGATGAGTTGCTTGCGGATTCATATGTACAGATACACAAAAATTAGCCGTATCACTGCACATCTCATAGCCTTCGTTGTAATTCCAATAAACGGTATTGTATACAGAAGCAATACTATCAAAGTACGTATTGACTTTATTTAATCCCGTTGTCTTATTGTTTGCTCCTATATATGTTGGCGAATTTACTAGAATCACTTTAATGCCCTCTTCTGCACGTTCACTCATATATTGTTCGAAATAGGCTTTCCCTTTGAGGTTAAATTGTGCATGAATCGTGTCCATCCTTGCGAGTTCGCTTCCGTCCCATTCTCCTTTCTCGTAATGATGTCCACGTCTAGATGGATCACGCACATAATGCTTTACTCCCAAAAACTCCAACAAACCATTTTTAATCACCATTTGATATCCCCAATATCGATACAATGGGCAATATATGTCTAAATTAGTATACCCCACCCGTAAAAACTCATCATGGATTCGAGAGTCGTATATCATAGGTAGGTACTGTTCGGATTCATGTTGATGAGGAGCAGAATCATTACGAAGGGTATAATAATCAACTTGTTGTATAATATATTTTGGCTTCTTGTTATACAAGCGATAATAATGATACTTCAGGTCTTGAACAGTAATAGAATATCCTCCCAATCCTAAACAATATGATGTAGTATTGCAAATTGAGTCTATTGTCCATGGCTCAAAATGAGAAAATCCACGTGAATTGCCCATTATCACAATATCAGCATTTATATCTCCTTTTTGCATCTCACTCCATGACATAAAGCGATAGTCTTCCATTTCAAGCAATCCTTTACTTATTATATAATCCAATCCCCATGCTAATCCAAGTAGGATTGTAAAAAACGCGATAGCTTTAATAATAAATCGTTTCATCAGAACTGAAAGTATATAAAATTAACTGTTTGTCCACCAAAAGCAAATAAGATAAATGCAAATACTAAATATACAATATACCTCATAGTTGTTGGTACTTTCTCCAAAGATAATCCATGTTGTTTGTTGCGACTAATCCATTCTCCCCCAACCAACAATACCAAATTAAGGAACAAGGCGTGTATTCCTGCATGTTGTGGGATTGTAAATAAAGTGCTACTGCACATTTGAGAGATGTATTCGCCAATTTGCGAAATAGATTCTGCGCGGAAGATTATCCAACCAAAGACTACCAACACAAAGGTTACGAGCATTTGGAGAGATTCTTTGAGAGATGGAAAGAGTTTCGTTTTCGTAGTGCCATCGGGCAAGGTGGTAGTTGCGACTGTATCGCGATAGCGGCGATTCTTGTTCATTAAGAGCAATGGCACAAATAATAAAGCATGGTATGCTCCCCACAATAAGAATGTCCAATTGGCTCCGTGCCAGAAACCCGATAGCAAGAAGATTATAAATGTATTTCGGACTGCGATACACTTTGTGTATGCAGCAGGCGATGAAGCGAAAAGGCGATGAGGTTTTGAAATGTCTGGACGTGAGCCTCCGAGCGGGATATAAACATAATCACGGAACCAGGTAGTTAGCGAGATATGCCAACGACGCCAGAACTCGGCTATATCGCGAGAGAAGTATGGCACATTGAAGTTGCGCATCAGTTTGATACCAAACAATTTAGCCGTACCGATAGCTATATCAGAATATCCCGAGAAGTCACCATAGATTTGGAAAGTGAATAAGATTGCAGCTAGTAGCAATGTACTACCCGAATGACTACCAAGGTCTGCAAATACTTGATCTACATAGGTTGCGCAATTGTCTGCCACAACAATCTTCTTGAATAAGCCCCACAAGATTTGTCGCATACCGTCCACAGCTTGGGCATAATCAAAGGTACGCTTCTTATGGAATTGTGGCAAGAGGTTTGTTGCGCGCTCAATAGGACCTGCAACCAACTGAGGGAAGAAGCTCAAGAACGCTGTAAAAGAAATAATATCGTGAGTAGGTTCTAATTGCTTGCGATAGACATCAATGGAGTAAGAGAGAGCTTGGAAAGTATAGAAGCTGATACCAACAGGGAGAATTAGGTGCAAGAGCAGAAAATCGGACTTAATGCCAAAGAGCTCAGCGAATTGCGAGGCAAAGAAATCGTAGTATTTATAGACACCCAGAATACCGAGATTGACCACTATATTAGCTATCATTACGGCTTTTTTACCGCGCTGCGTAGGTACTTTCTCAATGCCTATACCACTTAGGAAAGAGAGAATAGTAGTGATGGCAATTAGTATCAAGAATCGCCAATCCCACCAGCCGTAGAAGATATAACTAGCAACAACGATAAGAAGATTTTGCCAAAGCAGTTGGCGTTTGCAGCCACGCATGGCGTAGTCGAAGATGAACCAATAGAGCAAAAAGACTATCGGGAGAAAGAGAGCAAACTCAAATGAGTTGAAGAGCATAGCATCTTTTTGCGGTTGGTTCCAAACCGAAGTTATAACCACAAAAAAAGCGTGGAACCTTACCTTTGCTTATTCTCTGAACGGAGGTTCCTGCAAGACCCTACAAACAAGAACAAGCAAGAAACGCCCACGCTGAATATGAAAAGCCACCAAACAGAGCAGTCCACACGTGGACGCTCTGCGGCGGGATATACATATCCCAAGGGCGTTTACTGCTCTCTTGCTTTGGGTTTGTGAAATGTTTGCAGGATTTCCGTTCACCAAAACAAGCGCTAATAAACGCTTTTTATATTATGTCCGTAAACCAATAAATCGGATTACGGGTGCAAAGGTAGTGATTTTTTGTGAGATGAGCAAATGTTTGAGGAGAAAGTTGAAAGATGGAGTAAACTTTTTTAGGACTTTAGTCAATCTTTTTAGGAAGGCGATATTAAGAAAAAGCACTTTTTCGAGGTGTGGAGTTGGTGCGGTCTTCTTTCGGTGTTCTCTCGGTGGAATCTGGCAAGGTATAAGAAAGGGAAAAGAGACGACAATATTAATAAAACGCACTTTTTCAATTTGGGAGTTCTTTCGAGGTTTCTTGGTTCTTATCTCGCCATTTGGCTCGAACGATTTTTCCGTCTTTGGTTCATCCTTGGTCTTTGACAAGGCATAAATATATAAGGTACAAGGGATGGATATATTAAGAAAAGTACTTTCTCAAAAAAACTATAAACGAAAAAGACGAGGGTGTCCTCGTCTTTTTCATTTATCATGCCTCTAAACTGTAGCGAAGCGTCCTCTAAACACTAAACTACTGCGTGCAGGCGATTAATACGCATTCATTTGCTCTTTCACAGTCGCTGTGATCATGTCAGCAAACTCTTGAACGGTCATTTGGCCCTTCTCCTCTGCGCCTTGTTGGCGAACACTAACGAGTCCAAGTTCTGCCTCTTTCTCACCTACGATGAGCATATATGGGATACGTTTCAATTCATTGTCACGGATCTTACGTCCGAGCTTCTCGTTACGATCATCCACGATGCAGCGTACATCTTGTGCCTCAAGCATCTCTTTCACCTTGTGTGCATACTCGTTGCTCTTCTCAGAGATAGGCAATACCACTGCTTGGTCTGGAGTCAACCACAATGGGAACTTACCTGCGGTATGCTCAATCAGCACAGCCACGAAGCGCTCCATACTTCCGAATGGTGCACGGTGAATCATCACAGGGCGGTGCTTTTGGTTATCCTCGCCCACATACTCCAAATCAAAGCGTTCTGGCAAGTTATAGTCCACTTGGATAGTACCCAACTGCCAACGACGGCCAAGCGCATCTTTCACCATGAAGTCCAATTTTGGACCATAGAAAGCAGCCTCGCCAGTCTCTACGCGAGCAGGCAATCCCTTCTCTTGGCATGCCTCAATAATCGCTTGCTCTGCTTTCTCCCATACCTCGTCTGAACCTACATACTTGGTAGTGTTGTTAGGGTCGCGCAATGAGATTTGTGCTTCGAAATTCTCAAATGCCAATGACTTGAAGATAATCTCAATAATCTCCATCACGCGGATAAACTCGCTCTTCACTTGGTCAGGACGGCAGAAGATATGCGCATCGTCTTGGGTGAAGCTACGCACGCGGGTCAAACCGTGCAACTCACCTGATTGCTCATAGCGATATACGGTACCAAACTCAGCAATACGCAATGGCAGATCCTTGTATGAGTAAGTCGGATCGTAGCCATG
>JAZQTO010000059.1:0-2574 GCA_045630805.1 Paludibacteraceae bacterium | reverse complement strand
AAAGGACGTATACTTGAACGAAGTGCTGGACAAGAAGATTGCCAGCACGATGAAAGAAAATTTCGAACGACGGAATCTCATCATCCTTTTGTACATTTTGTTAGTCGTATTGTGGCCCTTACTATGTGTTGGGAGTCTTCTCTTGATCCTACCCATATTAAACTCTCTGCTTCCAGGTATCCTCTTTATCATCTTATGGATTGCCATACTGCTATTGGCCCTCTATTGGCTCGTACGCTTGGAGGCCCAATTCAAAGACCGGCAGATAAGCGAGGAAAAATCATACGCAAAGAGATTCAGAGAGACACGTGAGGCTTATGAAATCCCTAACGTGTCACACCACCAATGGGCATTTGAAGAGAAATGGCGAGGATAACGTTACCTACCCTACCGTTTCTCAACCTCATCAACCCTCTTATGAACATCCTTGTTGCATGCCTTCTCCGTTTTCAATAAACTAAAAGCAAAGATAGGAACAAACGAGCGAGAAACACACAGCTTATTTAAGTTTTTCACAATGTGCGCAGAATATCTTCGAGTTTGTCCCGAAGATGTGAGATTTCACATAATAATCGTTATCTTTGTCCTTTCGAAAACAACCAAACAAAAATGATACAATTTCAATGCGACTATAACGAGGGAGCACACCCGATGATACTGCAGCGCTTAGCAGAGACAAACATGGAGCAGACCATCGGATATGGCGAAGACCCCTATTGCGAGCAGGCACGCAATTTGATTAAGCATGCCTGCCAAAACGAGAACATAGATGTGCACTTCCTCGTAGGTGGCACACAAACTAATACAACGGTAATAGCCCACACCTTGCGCCCTTACCAAGGAGTACTCAGCGCCGTGAGCGGACACATCAACGTGCATGAAACAGGAGCCATAGAGGCTACAGGACATAAGGTACTGGCCATAGACTCTCCCGATGGCAAGCTCACCGCCACACAAATAGAGCAGGCCATGCAAGCACACCTCAACGAGGATGGTCCCGAACATATGGTACAGCCCGGCATGGTATACCTATCATTCCCCACAGAAGTAGGTACGATATATACCCTTAGCGAACTTAAATCCATCAGCATGGTATGTCACAAATACAGAATACCCCTCTTCATCGATGGCGCTCGCTTAGGCTATGGACTATGCTCACCCGAGAGCGACATCACCTTACCCGAGTTGACACAGTTGGCAGATGTATTCTATATAGGTGGCACCAAGGTAGGCGCGCTCTTTGGCGAGGCGGTGGTGATCACCAATGAAACACTGAAACACGACTTCCGCTACAGCATCAAACGCCACGGGGGCATGCTTGCCAAAGGACGTCTATTGGGCATACAATTTGCGACACTTTTTACCGACAACCTCTACATGACCATCGCCCAACATGCCATTAACGAAGCCATGCGCATCAAAGATGCACTCCAAGAGGTGGGCATCAGTTTCTTAATAGACAGTCCCACCAACCAGCAGTTCCCCATCTTCAACAATACACAGCTTGAAGTACTCGGCAAGAAGTACCGCTTCTCCATCTGGCAACATATGGACGAGGCGCATACAGCAGTACGTATTTGTACCAGCTGGGGCACAAAGAAAGAGAATGTGGACCAACTCATCGCCGACATCAAACAGCTAAAGAGGGACTAACATATTGTTCCATATGATAAAATCAATATTCATCGTTGGCATAGGAAGTTTCTTCGGCGGAGCATTGAGATATTATATTTCAACACTCATGCGCAGTTACTGTAACCAAGGATTTCCATGGGGTACATTGACAATAAACCTCCTGGGGTGCTTCATCTTTGGAGTGCTGTTTGCCATATTTCACAAGTCGGGCACGACACATAGTACATGGTGCCTACTGCTCACTACAGGATTATGTGGAGGTTTCACCACCTTCTCCACCTTTGCCAACGAAAGCATACAAATGTTACAAGGAGGAAATATGATAGGATTCTCCAGCTATATCGCAACAAGCATTATCCTTGGCCTTGCACTTGTTGCCTTGGGATATTGGATTGTGAGATAAAATTGGAGAAAATTTCGTTTTTTACCCCCAAAAACCGCTATTCTCACCGAAAAGACAAAAAAAAACGCATTTTTATCGAAAAAAAACATCGAATGTTTTGTTGGTTCAAAAAAAAGCTATACCTTTGCATCGCAATTGAGAAACAGATGCACTCTTAGCTCAGTTGGTAGAGCAATTGACTCTTAATCAATGGGTCCAGGGTTCGAGTCCCTGAGGGTGTACTTCGAGAGGAGAGATACTAAAAAGTATCTCTCCTCTTGGTTTATATGCCGTAGTGAGAAAGGGAGGAGAGCAATCGAGAAGAGCCCCTCGCTTGCTCCGAAAATTCAGGCAAGCTTGATATTATTTCACTCGTTTATTCTTACTTTGCGACAAATCGCCAAGATACTGACGCTCGTTGCGAAATATTCAGGCAAGCTTGACATTACCCACTCGCTTATTCGTACTTTGCAATAAATTGCCAAGATACTGACGCTCGTTGCGAAATATTCAGGCAAGCTTGACATTACCCACTCGCTTATTCGTACTTTGCAATA
>JAZQTO010000058.1:0-22026 GCA_045630805.1 Paludibacteraceae bacterium | reverse complement strand
GAAGCTCGCCAAGTGAAAGCCAATCCCTATGCGTGGAAGCATTTGGGCGAGAACAAGACGATCATGCTCGTGTTCTTCAACTCGTCGCTCCGTACTCGCCTCTCTTCGCAGAAGGCAGCACTCAACCTGGGCATGTCGCCTATCATGCTCAATATCGGGCAAGATAGTTGGCAACTCGAAACCGAGCTCGGCGTGATTATGGACGGCACCAAGAGCGAGCACTTACGTGAAGCGATTCCTGTGATGGCTAGCTATTGCGACATCATCGGTGTGCGCTCGTTTGCAGGACTTACCGACCGCGAGTTTGACTACCAAGAGACTATCCTCCAGCAGTTCGTTCAGTATGCTGGCAAGCCCGTTATCTCTTTAGAATCGGCTACTGTACACCCATGTCAAGCGTTCGCCGATCTCATTACAATCGACGAATACAAAGAAACCAAACGCCCTAAAGTGGTTCTCACTTGGGCTCCTCACCCTAAAGCATTGCCACAAGCAGTGCCTAACTCCTTTGCTGAATGGATGAACGCTGCGGATGTGGACTTTGTCATTACTCATCCTAAGGGCTACGAACTTGATCCACGCTTTGCGGGTAATGCTAGAGTGGAGTACGATCAAATGAAAGCCCTTGAAGGCGCAGATTTTGTATATGCCAAGAACTGGTCTTGCCCTGGCGTGACAGAACCAGAGAACTATGGTAAGATTCTTTGTGATGACCGTAGTTGGATGGTAGATGAGGCACATATGGCAGTAACCAATAACGCGCGTTTTATGCACTGTTTGCCTGTTCGCCGCAATGTGATCGTGAGTGATGGCGTCATTGACTCAGAACGCTCTATCGTCATCCCAGAGGCTGCCAACCGTGTAACGAGTATACAAGTTGTCATGAAACGTATGTTGGAGAATTTGAAATGATACAAGTAATCAAGATAGGTGGTGGCGTGCTGGAGAATGAAGCGCAGAGGAATGCGTTTCTTCGTCAGTTTGCTGCTATAGAAAATCCCAAAGTATTGGTACATGGCGGTGGCAGGTTAGCGACAACCATGGCTGAACGTTTGGGTGTAGAAACACATATGATAGACGGTCGCCGTGTGACCGATAAAGAGACACTCGATATCGTCACGATGGTGTATGGCGGATTGGTCAACAAACAAGTAGTGGCACAATTGCAAACCATGGGCGTGAATGCCATTGGTATGACGGGTGTCGATGGCGGATGGATGAAATCGGTAAAACGCCCTATCAAGAATGGTATCGACTATGGATATGTAGGCGATGTGATAGAGGTGAATGGAGCACATCTGCGCAGACTACTAGACAATGGCTTGACACCTGTGATTGCTCCAATCACCTATAGCGCCGAAGGAGCATTACTTAATACGAATGCGGATACTGTAGCATCGCAAACAGCTATCGCTATGGCTGAGGCAATGAAGCGAGAAAGCGATGAGGCGAGAGGCAATGTGCAACTGACTTTCTGCTTTGAGAAGGCAGGTGTGTTGAGTAATCCCGATGACGAATCATCGCTCATTGCTCGTATCACCCCCGAATCGTACACCCAACTCAAAGCAGATGGTATTATCTCAGGTGGTATGATTCCTAAGATTGACAATGCCTTCGCAGCACTTCAAGAGGGCGTACAAACCGTACGTATCACACACGCAAATAATATTCTTGGTGGTACAATTATTGAACTAATATAATGAACAACAAATACATCACACTACTGCAACGCATAATTCAAACTCCCTCTATTTCAGGGCAGGAGGATGCGGTATGCACTATGCTGGAGGAATGGATGACAGCAGAGGGAATTGCTGTTCATCGTGTTGGCAACAACCTCTGGGCGGAATGTGGAGAAGGTTCTGAGAATGTGCTACTCAACGCACATATCGACACGGTCAAACCCTCTGCATCCTATACCCGTGATCCTTTCTCGGGAGAGTGTGATGGTAAAACAATATATGGTTTAGGTGCGAATGACTGTGGTGGCAGCGCGATTGCTATGCTCGCAGTATTTCTCGACATCCATCATCAACCTATCGCAGGCAAACGTATTGTACTTACCCTTACAGCTGAAGAGGAAAACAGCGGAAGATGCGGTATCGAAATGCTGTTGCCACATATCGGTCATATCGATTATGCCATCGTGGGTGAACCTACCTCGTTGGAGATGGCAGTAGCGGAACGCGGACTGATGGTGCTGGACGGCGAAGCTAAAGGCAAAGCGGGACATGCCGCACGCGAAGAAGGTGTGAATGCGCTATATATTGCGTTGGATGATATACAAACCTTGCGTAACTATGAGTTTGAGAAGGTGTCGCCATTCTTGGGCAAAGTCAAGATGACTACCACTATGATTCAAGCGGGTACGCAACATAATGTAGTGCCCGATACATGTAAATTTGTCGTAGATATTCGCTCCAATGGATTGTACCCTAATGAGGAGATACATGCACTTTTGCAGCCAATGGTTCAATCAACACTCACACCTCGCTCTACACGACTCAATGCCACATCCACACCCATTGAGACTGCTATCGTGCAAAGAGCAAAAGCATTGGGCATACCGCTTTATGGCTCGCCTACACTCAGCAATATGGCATTGCTATCTTGTCCAAAAGTAAAGTTCGGACCAGGCGATTCAGCCCGCTCACACACTGCAGATGAATATATCCACATCGACGAAATAGAACAAGCAATCAAGTTGCTAAAGAAACTCTTAATTCAAAATTCATAATTCAAAATTATACATGAAACTCTGGGATAAAGGTTACAAGATTGACGACGCAATAGAGCGTTTCACCGTGGGCAAAGACAAAGAACTGGACTTGCTACTTGCTACGCATGATATATTAGGTACCATGGCACATGTGACAATGCTTGAGCATGTGGGTTTGCTATCCAAAGATGATTTGGATGTTCTCCTACCTGCGTTGCGCGCATTGTACAAAGAGGCAGAGGCGGGCAATTTCGTCATTGAAGAGGGTATCGAGGATGTACACTCGCAAGTGGAACTCATGCTCACACGCCAACTAGGTGAAGTGGGCAAAAAAGTGCATACGGGTCGCTCGCGTAATGACCAAGTACTGGTGGATCTCAAACTATTCACCCGCGCGGAGATCGAGAAGACAATGGGATTGGTAGAGCAACTCTTCCATACCTTGCAAAAACGTAGCGAAGAAGGCAAGTCACTCCTTATGCCTGGCTACACCCACTTGCAAGTAGCTATGCCATCGTCTTTTGGACTGTGGTTAGGTGCATACGCTGAGGCATTGACCGATGATATGCGATTGCTAGTAGCTGCTTTTGAACAAGCAAACCTCAATCCTCTTGGCTCCGCCGCAGGATATGGTTCCTCTGCTCCGCTCAATCGCACAATGACTACGCAGTTGCTTGGTTTTGCTGATTTGGATTATAATGCTATCTATGCGCAAATGAATCGTGGACGCATGGAACGAACCGTGGCTTTTGCGTATTCATCCGTGGCAGAGACATTGGGCAGATTGGCAATGGACTGCTGTATGTTCAATTCGCAGAACTTCGGTTTTATCAAACTGCCCGATACGATGACCACTGGCTCTAGTATCATGCCGCACAAGAAGAACCCAGATGTGTTTGAATTGATCCGTGCGCATGCTAATCGTATTTGTGCATTGCCAGACACCATTCGTCATATCACGACCAATCTACCTGTAGGTTATTTCCGTGATATGCAACTGATTAAGGAAGTCTATTTCCCATTGTTTGAAGAAATGAATAGTTTGTTGGAAATCACCAACTATGCTGTGGAGAATATGGAGATGAAGGAGGATGTGATGTCCAATCCGTTGTATGCACCTGCGTTCTCTGTGGAGGAAGTCAATCGTAGAGTAGAGCAGGGTGTAGCGTTCCGCGATGCCTATCGCCAAGTGGCAGATGAGATTACCAACGGCACTTTCCAGCACGAAGCGACAGTAGAGGAGACTCTATCGCACTACACGCACGAGGGCTCTATAGGTAACTTATGTAATGCGCAAATAAAAGCGAAGATGGAAGCGATTATGCGATCTGTATCCCTAAATACAATTCATCAAGCAATCGGTAAACTTTTAGATTGTGTGGGAGAAATGAAGTAAATTCTTTCGGAGTTCCTTCGGTTAAGGTTCAGAGTGGTATCGGAGTGATAACGGTATTGCAAGGGTATTGTAAGGATATTGTAAAGGTATTGCATGAACCCGTTATGAACCCGTAAAAAAAGGGTAAGGTAAGGATAGAAAAGAGGATGTGTCAGCATTTTGACACACCCTCTTTATTATTTTGCTTTCGCCTCTAACCTTTCGCCTTTAGTTAGATCTATATGCGTCCGATCGCCTGATTACAAACGTGCTTTGATAGCAGCAGACTCGGCCTCATAGCCAGGTTTGTCAAGGAGAGCGAACATGTTCTTCTTGTATGCCTCTACACCTGGTTGGTCAAATGGGTTAACACCCAAAATATAACCAGAGATACCGCAGGCACGCTCGAAGAAATAGAGCAACTCACCCAAATAATACTCGTTGAGAGTAGGGAGCGTGATCTTCATATTAGGTACACCACCATCGATATGTGCAATCATTGTACCTAACTCTGCCATCTTGTTTACCTCGTCCACACGCTTACCAGCAAGGAAATTCAAGCCGTCCAAGTTAGCCTCATCATGTGGGAATGGAACAGTATGGTTAGGTTCCTCAACCGAAATAACGGTCTCAAACAAGTGGCGTTCGCCATCTTGGATATACTGACCCATTGAGTGAAGGTCAGTAGTGAAATCCACGCTAGCAGGGAAAATGCCCTTGCCCTCTTTGCCCTCGGACTCGCCATAGAGTTGTTTCCACCACTCGCTGACATTGTGGAGTTTAGGATGGTAGTTCACGAGGATCTCAATCTTTTTGCCTTGCTCCGCATAGAGGCTATTACGAGCTGCCGCATATTGTGCAGCAGGGTTTTCCTCAAATGGGGTATCAATACCGCAAACCTGCATCATTCGCTCTGCGCCATCGATGAGTGCATTGATATCAAGACCTGCGCATGCGATAGGCAACAAGCCTACAGGAGAAAGTACAGAGAAACGACCACCAATATTATCTTCAATCACGAAAGTCTTATATCCCTCTTGGGTAGCCAATGTACGGAGTGCACCTTTCTTAGCATCGGTAATGCATACGATAAGCTGCTTAGCTGCCTCTTTGCCTTGTTGCTCCTCGAGTTGGGTTTTGAGGAGGCGGAAAGCCAATGCAGGCTCGGTAGTAGTACCAGACTTAGAGATGGAGATGATACCGAATTTCTTGTTCTTGAGCAGAGCTTGCAACTCGTAGAGGTAGTCCTCGCCGATGTTTTGACCTGCATATACGATAGCAGGTTTGTTGCCCTCTAGCCATGCGAAGCCGCTAGAAAGCGCATCAATAACGGCTTTCGCACCCAAATACGAGCCACCAATACCGATACATACGATCACTTCGCACTCGCGGCGGAGGAGATCTGCGGTAGCTTGGATGTCCGCTAGTTGTGGACGGATATCGGCGGGAAGATTCATCCAACCGAGGAAATCGTTGCCTTTGCCAGTACCGTTGACCAATTGGTCTTGCGCCTGAGCAACTTGTTCTTTGTATGCAGCTACAGCCTCGGTAGATACGGCTTTAGCATAAGAAAAATGAATATCTTTTGTCATAATTGTGAATTATGAATTTTGAATTATTGAAATTTTTTAGTTAGTTCTTTGATTGTATTCTTAGATGATTTGCGGTTGTAGAGGATCTGATATACCGCCTCTACGATAGGTAAATCCACTTGTACATCTTGATTGGCTAGCCATATAGCTTTGGTGCCATAGTAGCCTTCTGCTACCATTTCCATTTCGGTTTGCGCAGCTTTGACGCTATAGCCCATACCAATCATCTGCCCAAACTGGCGGTTGCGCGAGAAGTTGGAATAGGCTGTTACTAGTACATCGCCTAGATAACCGCTATCAGTAATGTCGCGTTGTATATCCGCTTTGGCCTTGGTGAAGCGAATCATCTCGTGCATGGCATTAGTCAGGAGTACCGCTTGGAAATTGTCGCCGTAGTGGAGACTCTTGCATATACCTGCTGCAATAGCATAGATATTCTTCATCACGCTAGCATACTCTAGACCTTCCACATCGTTGCTTGGGGTAGTGCGCACGTATGGCGTGTCAAAGAGTTTGCTCCATTCGATAGCTTTCTGCATGTCTTTGCAACCCACAGTGAGGTAGCTTAGACGCTCGAGTGCGATCTCTTCAGCATGGCATGGACCTGCGATGACACCTAGGTTCTCTTTGGGAACTTGGAAATACTGGTGCATATACTCCGTCACGAGTAGGTTCTCGTCTGGAATCATACCTTTGACTGCAGAGATTACCATCTTGTTTGACATATCCACCTTGATGTCATTGAGACTCTGTTTGAGGTATGGCGATGGCACAGCTAGTACTAGGAGGTCGGACTGCTCAATCACGGCATTGATGTCTGCCGAGAAATGGATACGCGACACATCAAAATACGCCCATTCTAGATGGTTTGGGTTGCGGCGGATCTCAATAAATTCGTCAATAGTCTCTTGCTTGCGGATATACCAGTTGATGTCTGGTGCATTGTGCATGACAATCTTAGCAAGAGCCGTTGCCCAACTGCCTGAACCGATTATTGCTATGTTCATATATTCTTGCCTTTAAACTTTAAACTGTAGCTCGCTTTTGCGAGCGTCCTCTAAACTGAGAAATAAAACTTTATTTCTCTGGCTTCATAGTAGGGAACAAGAGAACATCTTGGATAGATGGTTGTCCCGTCATGAAGATAGCGAGACGGTCAATACCGATACCAATACCCGATGTAGGAGGCATACCGTACTCCAAAGCACGCATGAAGTCGTGGTCGATAATCATTGCCTCGTCGTCGCCCTTGTCTGCAAGTTTCATTTGCTCTACGAAACGCTCGTATTGGTCGATTGGATCGTTGAGCTCGCTGTATGCGTTAGCCAACTCCTTGCCGTTAACCATGAGCTCAAAACGCTCGGTGAGTCCTGGTTTGCTGCGGTGCATCTTGGTCAGAGGTGACATCTCAACAGGGTAGTCGGTGATGAAAGTAGGCTGAATGAAGGTGCCCTCGCATGTCTCGCCGAAAATCTCGTCGATGAGTTTGCCTTTGCCCATTTTCTCGGTGTCCTCTACACCATATTTCTTAGCCACTACGCGGATCTCATCCTCGGTCATTGTGCTAAGGTCGTAACCCGTCTTCTCTTGGATAGCCTCAAGGATTGGGAGACGGCGATATGGCGCTTTGAAGTTAACGATATTATCGCCAATCTTCACTTCGGTAGTGCCGTTCACAGCGATAGCAATTTTCTCAAGAAGTTGCTCGGTGAAAGCCATCATCCAGTTGTAGTCCTTGTATTGTACATAGAGCTCCATGCAGGTGAACTCAGGGTTGTGTGTGCGGTCCATACCCTCGTTGCGGAAGTTACGGCCAATCTCGTACACGCCCTCAAAACCACCTACGATGAGGCGCTTGAGGTATAACTCAGTAGCGATACGCATGTACATGTCCACGTCCAAGGCATTGTGGTGGGTAATGAACGGACGAGCCGATGCACCACCAGCAATAGCTTGCAGCATTGGGGTCTCCACCTCGGTGTAACCTGCCTCGTCAAACACCTGACGCATGGTGCGGATGATGGTCGCACGCTTGAGGAAGACGTCCTTCACGCCCTCGTTCACTACGAGGTCCACATAACGTTGGCGGTAGCGTTGTTCTGGGTCGTTGAAGCCGTCGTATGCCACGCCGTCTTTGTACTTAACGATAGGTAGTGGCTTGAGCGATTTAGCGAGCACGGTAAGTTTTTGTGCGTGCACAGAGATTTCGCCCATTTGGGTGCGGAAGGTAAAACCTTCGATACCGATAAAGTCACCTATATCAAGGAGTTTCTTGAATACCACGTTGTACATCTGTTGCTCAGCGGTAGTAGCCGTTTCGCCTTCGGGAGTAGGAGTTTGGATATCGTCGCGAGATACATATACTTGGATACGACCCTTAGAGTCTTGAAGCTCAATGAACGATGCCTTGCCCATGATACGGCGTGACATCAATCGACCAGCAATACGTACGGGTTTGCCGTTGTACCACTCAGCCTCTTGGTTGTTGTCCTCAAAAGTAGCTTTGATTTCAGTAGAATACCCGGTAACTACATACTCGGCAGCAGGATATGGATCAATACCCATATCGCGCATTTTCTGCAGACTTTCTCTGCGGATTACTTCTTGTTCACTTAATTCCATATGTTATATAATGTATTATTCGTGTGTATTGTGCGCGTGCGCATAAAAAATGCGCTGCAAAGGTACGAAAAATTTTGCAAATATGCAAATATTTGTGTTTAGTATTGAGTTATTTCTTGTATAGCTCGTTGGAGTTCGGGGTCAAAACGGAGCATATAGGCATAGTGTCCGCGTTGGTAGTAATAGCGTTTAATGATCTCGCTGCCTAGCCATTCTTTTATCTCTTCTTTGTTGCGTGCGATGGCTTGGCGATAATCCATGGTGAGAACCGGTTCAAAGGCTTGCAGTTGGGCTAGAGTGGTGGAGTCTATATCCTCGTTACTAGCCATTTTGAGCAGTTCTTTGAAGTATCTTCCGGTTTCTGTTTCGTACTTGAAGTCTTTGGTATCTAGAAACTTACAAAAATCCTCTATGTCCTCATCTGTGAGTGTAAATTCCGTAGCAGGAGCTATTGCAGCATGTTGGCGATGATACATCGTAGCGTAGTCAAAGAAGAGATGATCACGGTAGAGGTTGTAGCAAATATCTATCTTTGTAGAGTCCGAAAGTACAATATCTGGCAAGATACCACCTGCAGTATCCTTGTGTAGTTGGTTGCCCTTCTGACGCTCCGCGTAGTCAATAGCTTGAATACAGCGCCCCGAAGGTAGGTAGTACTTAGAGGTGGTAACCTTGAGATGTCCTCCATAGGCAATTGGGCGAAGGTTTTGTACTAGTCCTTTGCCGAAAGTGCGTTGGCCGATAATAGTGGCACGTTTGAGATCCTGTAATGCTCCTGCTACAATCTCCGAAGCGGAAGCTGAGTGGTTGTCTACCATGACAATCAGCGGTAGATCAGGGAATATAGGGGATGTCTTGGTGGTGTACACATGGCTAGCACGTTCGATTTTACCTTTGGTCGAAACGACTTCTGTACCCCTTGGAAGGAAAAATCCGAGGATTTGTACGGCTTCATCAATGAGGCCACCTCCATTGCCTCGTAGGTCAATAATGAGGCGGTTGATGCGGTGTGATTGCATCAATTTATCTAGCGACATGAGCAACTCCTGTGCTGAGTTTTGCGTAAACTCGGAGAAGGCGATGTATGCTATAGAGTCTTGATAAACAGCGGAGTATGATACGGCAGGTAGGTGGATATCTCTGCGCGTGATGGAGTAGGTGAGTATCTGCTTATCTCGTTGAATGGTAACTTCTACTTGGGTGCCAGGATTACCGCGTAGGCAGTCGCTCACCTGCTTGGTTGTTTTGCCGTGGCAGTCTAGTGTGTCCACGCGCAGAAGTTTGTCACCGGGCAAGAGTCCTGCCTCGGCTGCTGGCATATGTTCGTATGGTTCGCTGATGAACACATCGCTATCTCGTTGTAGAATAATCGATCCTATACCGCCGTATTTGCCTTCTGTCATCATGCGGAGGTTATCTGCTTCGCTCTTAGGGATATATACGGTATAAGGGTCCACTTGGCGAAGCATGGCATTGATGCTTGTTTTGATGAGTTCGTCGTAGTTAAGGGTGTCCACATAGTTGATGTCTAATTGACGCATGACATCAGTATAGATAGTTAGGTTTTTATCTATACGAGTGGTTGTAGACTGCGCAAACAATTGCATAGTCATCAACAATATAGGTAGAATGAGGAGTCGTTTCATTGTTTGGGTGGTAGGTAGGGAGTAATATCTTTGTGATAGGCATATAGTTCGCGCACGAGCGACGAGGATATATGTGCATACTCTGGACGGGTGTAGAGCAGCACGGTCTCAATGCCGCATAGTTGCTTGTTGGCTTCGGCTATATTGCGTTCGTACTCAAAGTCTTGTACCGAACGAACACCGCGCAATATACATTGTGCATGGTGCTCAATAGCGAAGTCGATGGTCAGTCCCTGGTATGCTACGACTTTTACGCGTGGTTCGTGGGCAAAAGCCTCTTGGATAGCTTGTAGACGCTCCTCCAATGGGAAAGTGCTCTGTTTGCTGCTATTATGACCAATACCAATGATGACTTGATCAAAAAGCGTAAGCCCACGCATCACGATGTCGTAATGACCGATGGTAAAGGGATCAAAACTCCCTGGGAAAATAGCTGTAGTCATATTATTCAATGGTGGCATTATTGAGGGCATCCTTGGTGGCTTCTCGGTAGGCAACCATCAGTCCGCCTGTGCCTAGTAGTGTACCGCCGAAATAGCGCACGACTACCACTAGGATATTATCTAGATTTTGTGCGTCTATGCTACGCAGAATAGGCATACCTGCTGTACCATGAGGTTCGCCATCGTCTTTGGTTCGCCAGAGGTTTTCTCCCAGTCGGTATGCATAGCAGACATGGCGCGCATCGTGGTACTTTTTCTTGTACCACTTGATGCGTTCCTTGGCTTGCTCTTCGTCCGTAATGGGTTCTGCAAAGGATAGGAACTTGCTGCCCCTATCCTTGAAGATACCCTTGGAGAGTTCTGTGATATGTTTTTTATCCTCTGCCATGATTACCAGGCAAAGAGTGGGTATTTCACCATCTCGGCATTCACCTCTGCGCGTACTGCTGCGATATTCTCCTCTGACTCTGGATTAGCGAGTACACGGTCTATGAGTTCTACTATCCATGCCATCTTGTCTTCTTTCAAACCGCGGGTTGTGATAGCAGGTGTACCAAAACGCAGACCGCTAGTTTGGAAAGCGCTACGAGAGTCAAATGGCACCATATTCTTGTTGGTAGTGATGTCGGCTGCTACGAGTGCTTTCTCTGCCACTTTACCTGTCAACTCTGGGTACTTGGTGCGCAAGTCTACGAGCATAGAGTGGTTGTCTGTACCATCAGAGATGATTTTGTATCCCTTCTCCATCAATGCTTTAGCCATGGCTGCTGCGTTGAGTTGAACTTGTTTTTGGTACTCCTTAAACTCTGGAGTCAATGCCTCGCCGAATGCGACTGCTTTGGCTGCAATCACGTGCTCAAGTGGTCCACCTTGTGTGCCTGGGAATACTGCTGAGTCGAGCAATGCTGACATCATTTTCACTTCGCCTTTAGGTGTGGTTTTGCCCCATGGATTAGGAAAATCTTTGCCCATCAAGATTACACCACCACGAGGACCACGGAGGGTCTTGTGGGTGGTAGAAGTCACGATATGCGCATGCTTAACAGGGTTCTCTAACAAACCTGCTGCGATGAGTCCTGCTGGGTGAGCCATATCTACCATAAAGAGTGCACCGATCTCGTCTGCCACTTTGCGGATACGAGCATAATCCCAATCGCGGCTGTACGCGCTTGCACCTGCGATGATGAGTTTTGGTTTGTTCTCGCGTGCTACTTGCTCCAGCTGGTCGTAATCCACACGGCCAGTATCCTCTTTTACATTGTACTCCAATGCGTTGAACATCAGTCCAGAGAAGTTGACTGGTGAACCGTGACTGAGGTGTCCACCATGGCTAAGGTTGAGTCCCAAGAAGGTATCGCCTGCGTTGAGGCATGCCATGAATACTGCCATATTGGCTTGAGCACCAGAGTGCGGTTGTACGTTGGCGTATTCTGCGCCAAAGAGTTGGCAGAGACGTTGGCGTGCGATATTCTCGCTCTCATCTACTACTTCGCAACCTCCGTAGTAGCGTTTGCCTGGATAACCCTCGGCATATTTGTTGGTTAGTACACTGCCCATGGCTTCCATTACTTGGTCGCTCACGAAGTTCTCTGAGGCAATCAGCTCAATGCCTTTGGTTTGACGTTCGCGCTCGCGGCGGATGATGTCAAAAATTTCTTGATCACGTGTCATGTTTATATCTGTTAAAATTCTTAATTCAAAATTCTTAATTCTTAATTACCCATTGGTCATGTGTAGGAATTGTGAGATGAATCGACGGAACTGACTTGGGGTATTATTGTTGATATAGGATTCGATTACTTTGACTTGGGAGGTCAACGGAATCGTATCGTAGTCTGCTATTGCTGCAGGAATAAGGCACGAATAACCCTCTCGGAGTGTAATCTCATCGTGTGTACTGCGGATATGTATCTTACACTCACCTTGGACGCATGTTTGAATGATAAAAGAGTCGTACTTGACCATATTGCGACGCATAGGTTCCTGCAAATCCACCACACGCACCGTAAAAAACTCCGTATCTAGGCAGAGATTAGCCGTGTTGGTGTTCTGTTGGTAGTCGCTTTTGTACTCCTTATATACTTGGTAATCCAATGCCTGAGCGGCTAGTTGGGTATGTAGTTCGCGTGGTTGTCCATTGAGGTCCAATCGGTCGTAGTCGTAGATGCGATAGGTGACATCAGAGGACTGTTGTACTTCCAACAGTCGGATGCCTTTGCCGATAGCGTGCACGCGTCCAGCTGGGATATAGAACACATCTCCCGCCTTGACGTGGTGTTTGGCTAGAGCATCAATGATACTGCCGTCTGCGATGCATGTTTGATATTCTTGTTCGGTGAGTTGTTTTTGGAATCCCGCGTAGATACATGCCCCTGATTCGGCGCTGAGTATATACCACATCTCGTTTTTGCCCATCTTGTTGTGTTCGCGGTGCGCCATAGCATTGTCAGGGTGTACTTGAATGCTGAGGTCGTCATTGGCATCAATAAACTTCACGAGGATGGGTAGCAGGTTTTGATATTGTTTGGCTACTGCTTTGCCTAGTATAGCGTCAGGCATTTTGCTGACCACTTCGGTGAGCGGGTATCCAGCCCATGTGCCATTGGCTATGACGGATGGTGCAGACGGTACTGCCGACACTTCCCAACTCTCTCCTACGTGTTGTTGGTGGGGTAGGTTTTTCCATGTCGCTAATTGTTCGCCTCCCCACACTTTGGTGTGTAGGTTGGGTTCAAAGAGCATGGGATAGAGTTTGGTGCGTTGAGCTTCAATGACACATCCCATTGCCAACATCTGCACATCGGTTATGGCATGTAGTTGGTAGGTCTGTAGGTGCTCAATGAAGATGAAGTCATCTTTGTGGCAAAGGTTTGTTTGTCCATCAATAGTCACTTCCAGGGTACCATCTAGGATATAAAACACGTCCTGCAAGTCCGGGTGGATATGCATGGCGCTCTTCTCGCCTGCTTTGAGGTCGATGACCGCAATCTGTGTGATGCTGCATCCACTCTCGTTGGCAGAGAGCAGTACGCGTTTGAGACCCATCTCATAGGATGTGG
This sequence comes from Paludibacteraceae bacterium, assembly GCA_045630805.1. Lineage (GTDB taxonomy): Bacteria > Bacteroidota > Bacteroidia > Bacteroidales > Paludibacteraceae > Colicola. The sequence continues at coordinate 8,570 of JAZQTO010000058.1, read as the reverse complement.
TGGCAGGAGTTATTTCGTGTAAGTTTCTTCGCATAATCTTTCAACTTTCAACATTCAACTTTCAACTATAACCTACAACCTAAAACATTATACCTTTTTCCTTCATGTAGGATATATAATTGTCCGTTGTGGATGATCTTGGTGTATGGTGTTTGGTGTTTGGTGTTTGGGAGATCGGTAGTAGCCATGGTATATGCTTCCCATGCATTTGGTATGCCGTATCCATATTGCTCGAGTGGTTGATCGTATCTATCGCACGAGCGGATGATCATCTCTCGTATCTCCATATTACTTGCCTCAGGCAAGGCTGACCATAGACATGCGGCCATACCTGCGATGAGTGGACATGCGAAGGATGTTCCGTTGCTGGTGATGACGGTATTGTTAGCAGGGCTGATGAGGCTTGTGCCTTCGCCCATGGCACATACTTCGGGCTTGACTCTGCCATCTGCCGAAGGACCGTAGGAGGAGAACGTGGCTATTGCTCCATCCTTATTGACTGCTCCCACGCTCAATATGCTATCGGCGTCGGCAGGGGTAGATAGGTAGTGCCATGTCTTGTTTCCCTCATTGCCCATCGCTGTTACTAGTAACATGCCTTTGCGAGCTGCTATGAGCGATGCTTGCGCTCCGCGCGAGGTGCGACCGTCCATGTCTGCATACGCAAAATTGAACTGCTCTTGATCAAACGTGGTATATCCCAATGAGGTCGAAACGATATGCAAGCCCAATGAGTCTGCCATCTCGATGGCGGCTACCCAGTTGTCTATTTCTTTAGGACTTTCGGTGGCATGTTCTTCTGTCTTGAATAGGTAATACGATGCTTCTGTAGCTGTGCCGGAGTAGGTAAATGTGCCTGCCAATGTTCCATCCGAAATCTCTTTATGGGCGACGATCGCCGTTAGGCATAAACTACCATGATTACCTGTTTGACCAAATATATCCTCCTTATCATCCGTCAAATCGGTGTAACCTAACCATTGGTCATGGGGTAGGGACTCCAGACTATCGGCATTGTAGAATCCGCCATCGGCTACGCCAATGCGTATGCCTTGACCTTTGTAACCTGCTTGATGCAAGGGGAGGAGATTGAGTTGTACCAATTGCTCTAACCCCTCGCCTTTCGCCTCTTGCTTTTCGCCTATTATCACCTCTCTTTTGCGGAGGGATAACGGAGGGATAACGGGAGATTCTTCATCTGTCCGTGTGAGGTAGATGGTATCCACAAATGTGCATTGTTTTATGGCTTGGATCGTTTGTTCGTTTGCCTCTACTGTTGCTCCGTTAAACCAGCGTGAGGTGTGTAATACTTCGGCTCCGAGGCGGCTAATAGAGTCTAGGTATAGGGGTGATACGGCATAATCGAGCGAGTCGATAGCTATACCTCGTTCCTCACGCAATTCTAGGGCTGTAGGACTTAGGCACACAAGGTTTGAGCCCGCCTTGTCGGTGAACTGCAAAAAGAATATGACTAGCAAACTCCACATTGGGCTGCAAAGGTACAACAAAAAATGCACATACGCAAGTGAAGCAAGCAATATTTTTAAAATGATAGATAAAGTCTATCCCATTCAGTCATTAGCATTCACTCAAACTCGCTTGAAAGTGAGATGCTAATGATTGAATGAAGCGTGTTTAACGATTTTGAAAATATTGCGCGCGAAATGTAGTATGTTCAGCATTTTGCGAACGTAGCTACGAGATGAAGAAGCTCCTGAATGGAGCTTTGATAGTGAGCGCCTGACATAACTCCTATGGCAGGACTCAAGCGAACGGGAGAACAAAAAGGCTTTAATAGGGATGTAATTGTGTGGAGGTTAAAGCCAAGGCAGATGTTCGAAGGTACTACTTTTTCCTGATATATGCAAAAAAAATGCACTTTTTCAAATAAGTGCATTTATATTATATGCTTCCATATCAGCGAATGCTGCAAGATACCTTATTTATTCTCCAATATTGACGAGGCTAATCCATCTGCTGTTTGAATGATAGTTAGTAATGGACATTTGTTCTTGGCGGCATTGAGGTTTGCTTTCGCTTCACCGCTTTGGAACGGTAGTTCCCATGCAGTCATGTGCCAGCGGATAGCTAGTATTTCATCGTCAGTTAGTTGCAAGCCCAATTGTAAGAGACGAATGACAGACTTCTCTCCATGTCCAACTGGAAACTCCGAATAGTCCACGCCATATGTCTCATATGTTTCCCAAGCATTGTTTTGGTCTTTGCGGTATTTGGTGGTCTTTTGATAGATGTTGGCCTTGCATATGTCGTGGAGTAGGGCAGCGATGATGATGTTGTCGCGTGTGACTTGATTGGCTAATTCAGGTTTGCGTTTGCATAGCATCTCGTATACATCGTGTGCCATGATGGCTACGTTTATGGAGTGTTCTAGCAGTCCGCCAGCATAATTGCCGTGAAAGACGGTAGAAGCAGGTGCCTCAAAAAAGTCTGATTGTTCAAGCCAATTAATAACATTCTCGATGCCTTGACGGTTGGTCGAGCGAAGTAGTTGAATGAATTGTTGTTTCATGATAGTCGTGTGTGATGGTAAATTTAATTGTTTCGGCTGCAAATGTACAACTTTTTTTTGATATACACAAGAAATCTGGCTGATATGCCATTTGTTCGTTAGTGATGAAGCCTGCTATGCTCTTTGTAGATACTCCAATGTTCGATTGCATCGCTTACCTGCAAAGAATGTGTTGAGTGCATCGGCATAGATGTCATTTGGAGTTATGGCATCAAATAGGGTCATGGATGATAGGACTTTCTTGGCATCAATGCCACCTAATATCTGCTGAGCAGTTTTGTCCTTATGCTCAAGCAATGCTAATGTGATTTCTCGTAAGCGAGCATTTAAGGTTGGCTCAGCAAGATATGCTTCTGCTTCTTGTCGGTTGGCTATGCCATAGAACTGACTTTGATAACTGCGACCCAGTCCCTTGATTTGAGGGAATATATACCAAATCCAATGGCTTTGTTTGCGGCCATTTTGGATTTCACGCAAGGCAATAGAGTAGTCATACTCTTGCGCGGATAGGAAACGCTGGAGGTTGTGTGGCATAGTATTATTGGTTGATTATTTGGTGGATGGTATTTACCAATTGGCGTTTTGCAACGGTGGGATTGAGGTAGTAATTGATATATTGTAATCCTGCTACGTAGATCATTATTGGTGGAGCAAATTGTGTGTCATCTGCACGCAAAGGGATGATGCTTTTGCCATAGTTGTTGGCTGTGGCAATCTCATTCATTGTCCATGTTGATTGATTAGAATTTTGTGTGGAAACAAATAGAAACACCTTACAGTTATATATCTGTTTGGCTATCTCTTGTGGGAATACCGTTCCGCCAGATAGACCTTGTTTGTCAATCCAATACGTGATACCTGCATCCTCCAAGGCGGTTAGTAGATCTGCTATTGGGCAATGGGGGTTAGGATTGCCAAAAATGTCGTAATAGTCTTTGGTAGAGTAACTGATAAACACATCATAACCATGTGCAGATGATAGTTGCACAGAGGGAGGTGGTGCAATAGTTGCGCTTACACCTTTGACGCGCTCCCAAATGACATGACCAAAGAGCAATAGAGCTACAATGATGTCGATGACATTCCATATCTCACGCTCAAAAGTAATTTTAGCAATAGGTTGGAAAAGTAGCATAATCAATGCTGCCACAATGCATTTGGCCGTTTCTCCCCGTTGATAGAAGTCGTATGCAAAATAGCCGAAGACGATGGTGGTAATCAATCGAATGAACACAAAGAACCCATAGGGCAATGGGAATAGGCACAGTAGCAAGATGAATGCCAGTACGATACTAACTATTTCTTTGGGGTTGAGTTTGGTCATTTCGCTGCAAAGGTACTACTTTTTCCTGATATATGCAAACAAATCTAGTTGACCAGGTTGAGAATTTGATTATTGCATCTTTTTCAATAGTTCCGAGGTTGCCATCTCCATGCGGTTGAAGGCGAACCATTTCTTGCCGGTTTCAAAAAAAATGAAGCACCTTATGGATATAGTGTCGACTAGTGTGTCGTGTGCACCGTAGCCTCATTTGTATCATAGTTGTATGTTGCCACACTATTGCGTGATTTGTGCTAGTCTGTACTTAGTAAAATAGTGATGTGCATTCTTAGACAACGATTCTAATTCTTCCTCCGACTTATCTTTAAGATACGCAGATAGTGTCGCCAACGGGAATAGATGAGATACTTCCTCTAGATACTCGCTTTTTAGTTGGTTGTTTCGCACTAATAAAGCTATATACGCTATATTCTCTTCGTGTTTAGATAACGTTTCTAAATCAACTTCGGAGGATTGGGTACTACTAGATGAAAATAGCATTCCTGTATCTATCTTCTCACCATTAGCGAGTTTCTTTGAAAAGATGTAATGGTGTGCATATTTATTTGTCTCGTTATGCATACGAATCACCTCTTTTAACTCCCACCCTAAACTGCCCATCCAATTAAGTGCATCCATCATTGAATGAAAAACTCTAGCCTTATTCTTTTCGTCTACTAGCAATAGAGGGTTTGAACCCTTACGAGGTTGCCCAAAATCTACAAATATGCAACATTCATCTCCCACTACTGAAGGACGTCCACTTTGATAAATTTTGCAATACACTTCGCGATTACTTTGAGCAAATAATGTAAGTGCTAAAAAAAATAGGAAATAAAATGCTATAAACTTTTTCATTTTTAATATATATTAATAATTCAAATATTAGATTAGGAAACTACTCAATATATTTGTTATATGACTCTTTCACGCAGAAAGAACAAGGGCGTTTGGATAACTGTTGAGCGCGGTCAATGGATATAGCATGAAAGTCCCTGTTGCGGATGGTGTGACAGGTAGAATCTGCGTGATAACACTCTCCATAAGCGGTGATATAGACCTGTTCGATATTAACGATTGCTTCAGCCTTTTTATGCGCCTTATAGTGAGACACGCCGTAGTAGCAACCACAAGCTAGGATAAGTGCGCCTAATGCTATGAGAATGTATTTCAAATAGCGCTTAATGGGTTTATCTGCTAAAGTAGGAGTAGTAGGTGTATGGACAGTGGCTATAGGGTGTAGTGCAGTCTGAATGGCATGCACTACATCGCTAATGGCTGTCTTGGGGTTGGCGAGGTAATCTATGTATTGCAGACTGGCGATGTAGATCATCAATCCTGGGTGATACGATGAGGTGTCGTAGCGAAACGGAATGATGGGTTTATGGTAGTGATGGGCTGTAGCGATTTCGTTGACAACCCATGGGGACTGGTTGGAGTTCTCGGTGGAGATGAATAAGAATACTTGGCAGTGTTCGATTTGTTGGGCGATTTTCACGGGGAAGGTATCCCCTGCTTGCAGTCCTTCTTCGTCAATCCAATAAGAAATACCCGCATCGCGGAGTGCATGCTGCACGCGCGATATAATGTTATTAGGGATTATGCGGTTGTGGTCATCCACATAATCCTTGCGAGCGTAGCTTATGAAGACGGAGTGGTTGGACATGGGATAATTAAGGGCATACTGGACGAATGCAGCGTCCGATAGATCGAAGACTTTCATGATTTTTGTACGAACGCCCCTTTTCCACACCAAAATTCAACATATAAGCTTGACGGGGATCATATTCATCCAAGGAACCACTCCAATAATACCCATGCTGTTCTTTCCCAGCAATTTCACCCTCTCTGCGACAACCAGCAGCAGGTAGAAAAATACGATTTCCATTTACTTTGCTTATTATTTCGTACCCTCTATTTCCATATAGTTCTTTTTTCTTCCATTCGCAATGATCTATCAATTCTTGGAACTCCTCTTTTGTGGGAATACGCCAATTGTCTCCCCAGAGTTTAGTTGCGGCATCATCAACCTTTTCAAGTAAAGTTTTGTTATCAACTAGACCATAATTGTTATTTGTATTATACTTTATCAGGGAAGAAGATGACCCCTTACACCACTTATAACTTTTCCAATCATATGAGTTGTAAATCACCTCACGTTTAGTTAATATAGGGTTAAATATATCAGGATCTGTTTCACCCCATGCGAAATAACTACCATGGTTTTTAGATCTTGTGGCTCCCAAGTTACAGTCTGCCCATTTAACGGATAGACCTAAATCAACAGCAGACTCGCTTCTTTTTTTTACTTCATATCTTTGAGTAGATATTCTTATACTAATTCCATTAATGGAAGTATGATATGAATTGATTTCAACATAATTGATATTTTCTAAGGGTCTATAGCCTAACTCTTCATAAATCATTCCAGGACGATTATAATTTATCCTTTCAGCTCCATCTATTCTATAAAAATTATTCTTACAATTGTAGACTTGAAATAACTCGACATAAAACACTTCATTTTCGAAAATATCACCTCTACTGCCATCAAGGTCTATAACATAAGCATATATGTCTTTTGAATCTAGGCGAATAAAATCTACTATTGTAGGAAGAAAATATATAATAACAATACTCAGAAAAGTTATCCAAATCCATCGTTTGGGTTTGGGTGGTTTGGGCTGTTGAGGTTGTTCTGCTGGTTTGGTAATCTTTCGTTGGGTCGGGTGAGATGGTTTCTCTATAGCTGATGGATTCTTTGCCCATTCAATGAGAGTAGAAGCAGTGGGTCTATCCCATGTGTTGTTACTGAGCATTTTTGAAATAACTCGTTTCAATTCGTTGGAAACATCTGCAGTAATGTCTGGTACCTCTGCACCTGCTTTTTGCATTCCACCTCCAAAATCAGCGGGGAATGGAGTTTTACCTTCAAGCAGTTCGAATAACATTGCACCTAATGACCAAATGTCACTTGCGAAGATAGGAGCAGAGTCTTTACTAAAACGCTCTGGTCCCATATATGCTAATGTGCCAGCGGAAGTGTTACCCCTTAAAGTACTTTTACGCAATGTATCACGAGCTAAGGTAGATATACCAAAATCAATAATAACATAATTGCCCATATCATCCTGCAAGATGTTAGCAGGTTTGATATCTTGATGGATAATGTTGTTACTCTGTAGATATGCAAGACCTGATGCTACATCATGAAGTATTTTCCAAGCTTCTTGTTCTGTGATTTGTCCAATCTTTTTCTCTAATGATCCAGCAGAGCAATATGTCATAACAAGATATGGCATGTTTTTCCATACTGCTACATGCTGTGGCTTGAGCAGATTGGTATGATTGAGATGGTAAACTTTGTTAATTTCTTTGACAAAGATTTGCAGTCCATCTTCATCCATACCATCATATATCTTGATGGCAACTTGCAAGTCTACTAAAGTATCATCGGCTAACCAAACTTCAGCAAAACCGCCCCGACCAATACGTTTGATTAGTCGGTAACGGTCTGCAAATAGTATGTTGGATTTTATTGGAAACATGGGAGGATTATTTACTGAATCCTTCGAATATCTTGGAAACTTTCATTTTAGTGATATTGTTAAGAATGTCCTTGTATCCTTTCTCTTCTCGGATATTGTCTAAATCTCGGTCAAACTGCATATGGTGGAAACCTTTGTATCCGAGTTCTACTGCACGCTTCAAAGCTGTTACGGACTCAGATTTCATATTAGCAAGTGAATATAGACATGCCAAATCATAGTGCTCTCCTGCATCTTCTATATTCTCTGCTACGATGGTTTTCATAACATTAATCGCTTGTTGCTTTTTGCCTAAATGAACCAATGCAAATGCATAGGTGCTACTTACAGTGTCTAGTTGCATGGCCATCTCGAAATCGGTTTTGGCTTTAATGGAGTCGCCAAGACTTTGATAGATAGAGCCGCGTTGAACATGTAGCCAAGCATTGGGTTCTGCGTAGGTAATAGCAGTTGTGAAATCTTTTAATGCTGCCTCATCTTTCTTGAGCATGTACTTGGTCCATCCTCGTTCTGCGAGTGTATGTGAGGATGTAGGAGAAATTTGTAATGCCTTGTCGAAGTCTGCGAAAGCAGCATCTGTATTACCAGTATTGCGGTATGCTACGCCACGCATGGTGTAGAGGTCGGCATCTTCGGTTTCCATAAGAGAAATCAAGGCAGTCATGGCATCAACTTGTTTGCTGAACTCATACATGCCTTGATAGCATTGTGCGCGTTGGTAGAGTGTAAAAGGACTTTTTTCTGATACAGTTTCCAGCACATCTAAATCCGTCAGGGCAGCTTCGTAATCTTCTTGTGCTATGTTTACACGAATGCGGGCAGAGAGCCATATGAGGTTTTCGCTATCTGATGATACTAAATTACTGAGTGCGCCAATAGTATATGTATAATCTAAAGAACTATATAGCACAAGGGCATCTAATGAATAGTCACCTTCGAGAGCCATGAAAGAGATGTAGTCGCTGATGGCTGCTTGTCCGTTACCTGCCACAGCATTGACCCATGCACGCGAAGCATAAGGAGTGACCAACTTAGGTTGGTACTTGATGATTTTGTTGAGGATGTCTAATGCTTCGTCTGTTTTCTCTTGATAGGTAAGAAGAGATGCTAACTCTAATTTGTACTCAAGACTATCTTTGATAGTTAGAAGAGTGCGACAGTCGGCTTCTGC
>JAZQTO010000057.1:0-2592 GCA_045630805.1 Paludibacteraceae bacterium | reverse complement strand
CTCAACTCTTAACTCTCAACTCTTAACTCTCAACTCTCAACTCTTAACTCTCAACTCTCAACTCTCAACTCTCAACTCTCTCCCAAAATCTGCTCTGCATGATTTTTGGTATCAACTTTCTCAATCACTTGTGTTAGTATGCCTTTTTCATCAAACACAAAGGTCTTGCGTAGGGTGCCGACACATGTCTTACCGCACATTTTCTTCTCGCCCCATGCACTAAATGCTTGTAGCATTTCTGTACTAGGATCAGATAGCAATGTAAATGGTAATTCGTATTTGGCAATAAAATTCAAGTGAGATTTCTGACTATCTTTGCTTACACCAAGTACTTGATAACCTTCTGCCAACATACGCTCATAATTATCACGCAAGTTGCATGCCTCTGCGGTGCAACCTGGGGTGCTATCTTTGGGGTAAAAATAGATAATCGTTTTTTTACCTAGTAACTGTTGGTCAGTCACCAAATTGCCATTTTGATCTGCCACACTAAAGGTGGGCATTTTGTCTCCTATATTCATTGCCTTTCAACTTTAAACTATAAACTAAATTCATAACATCCAGCATCTGGATGTGGTTTGCGTGCATTACCAACTCTATCTATTGGATAGTCCAATGCGATGATACTATCTGCTATTCCGCGAGCGGGTGATAGAGAGTCTAGACGAAAATCATAATAATGATATTTCTTGTATTGGTAATATATGTTTCGGAAGACAGCTGTGTCTTCTTCTGCTGCATAGACATTGTTGTGTGCAAATAGTTCAGATAACGAATCAGCACGTAGATAGTTGCCTACAAACTGCCCTTGGTATTCATTCGCTAGTGGAGTGGCTACTACGACATTGTTTTTTCTGCCACCAGTAATGATACAGTTGCTAAATGAACTGCTGGTCTTGGCGTAATTTTTACTTAGATTGTTGACATACACCGCAGCGACATCTTCGGGAATAATGTTACTATGGATATTCAAATTGGTATAAGGATAACCATAGTAGGCAGCAATGGTGTTGTGTACAAAATCATGCTTGCCACCTGCCAAATAAACGCAGTAGGAAGCGCAGTTGCTGATTTCGCAATTGACCACATCGGCATTCACATTTTGTAGTATAAGTCCGTAAATAGAATGATTGTGGATGCGACTATTCTTGAGTGTCAGTTTGGGGCAAAATGTAGTGTTCGTCTCCTCGGAATAGGTGTATAGTCCAATGCTTCCGGAAAGTATATCTACATACTCCATGTGATACTTAGGTTGTAGTTTTATCGTCTTGTCGTGAATGAGATAGATACCATTCCATTGTCCAGAAGCCATTCTATATGGCACAGAGTCAAACAGTTTGTCGGTTCTATCTCCTCGGAAAATGATTGGTTGTTCTTGTGTTCCCTTGGCTTGCACACTACCATAGGCGTATATACCAGCGCCTTCGTGCATATAGATGGTTGTTCCTGCCTCTATGTTGAGGTCTCCAGCAATTGCTACGGTGTCGTATACGACATATGGTTTTCTATTGGTCAAAGTGAGATTTTGAAAAACGATTAATCCGCTATCTCCTTGGATTTTCTCTATGTTCTGCCCGTACGCTTGCAAAGTTATTTCTTGTGTTTGGTCGTTGACCCTAAAGGCAATTTTATCTTCTATAAAAACAGGAGAGTTTTCATCCAACGGATCAATATACGCGCGTATAAATAGGAATAGACTATCTTCTCCTCGTACAATCACGTCGCGCAGTTGCTCCATATCATTTTCACCATCCAGATTAATGTGAAAATATTTGCCATTCTGCATACTCACTTGCTCAATATTGATGGCGTTTTTATGAGGGTTATATACCATCACACGGTGTGTGGATGTTCCCATTGCAGTAAACACCGTATCAAAGAGTACGGTGTCGTGTGAGAAAGATAATTGCAAACTAGGGTCGGATGATACTCTGTCTTGTTGACATGCGAAAAGTATTGTTGCTATTCCGAATAATAGCAATCCTTTCCATGGTGTTATGTGATGATAGTTTCTCATTACTCAAAGTTGAATGTAATGGATATCTTCTGATGGATTACGCGTTTGATGGCATCGGTGTAGAAGTATTGTCCTTCGGATAGACCCCAACCTTCTTCCTCTGTTCTACTGGTAGGTACGTGTGCATCTAAGAATCCAACTTGATATTTGATCTCAGGGCAAAGTTTGAACCATCTAAAATAGAAGTCACAACCAAAACCTCCGGACACAAACACATCAAAAGGTTTGTGTAACAACATTTTATCTTTATCTCTAAAACATTCAAATTGCACGCCGCCACCCACGATGACGTATGGGCGATAGTTCCATTCGCGTTCAGCAGACCATTTGAGGTAAACAGGGATAGATACGGGTATGGTTAGCATACTTGGCTTGTTGCGAGCTATATTGGTAAAACCAATCAAACTATCTGGCACGGTATAACTCTTGTAACTTACACTTCGCTCACCAAAACTCAAAGATGGGGTAAAACGCAAATTCAAATGAGGGGTGAGACGCAAGTCGGTAATGAATCCCACACTAAAACCAGGTCCTACGGACATGGTGCGAGGGTGATATACATTGCCATCAAAGTG
>JAZQTO010000056.1:0-5744 GCA_045630805.1 Paludibacteraceae bacterium | reverse complement strand
CTCACAGAACGACATGGCTACGATCCGACTTGCCATTTGCTCAGCGAGTTTAGCGATTACGCCTTGCATGAATTTTGCGTCAGCGGTAGCAGCTTTCACGCTGTCGGCAGCCACTTGCTCGGTGAGGAGGTTAGTCACCTCTGTCTTGAGTGCGCTTACGCTTTGCTCTGCAAAGAGTTTCAACTCGGCACGAGTGTTCTTGTCCATCTCTGCCAATTTTGCTTCTGCAGCAGCCAATTTCTCAGCTGCCTCTTTCTCGGCTTTAGCTACGATAGCAGCTGCTTGCTCTTGAGCTTTTGCTACAATTGCTGCTGCCTCGGCATTACCTTTCTCTACGCCTTCTGCGTAGATCTTGTTGGTCAATTCTGATAGATTCATTGTGTATATATATTTTTATTTATTATTCGCTTAATATTCGCTTATCACTCGCTATTTTTTTGCTTTCTTCTGGGCGTTTGCCCACAATAGTCCATAATCGCTACAAAGGTACTGCTTTTTTTTGACATAAACAAATAATAATCCATTTTATTTTGTTTTCTTTATTTTTGCCACATGCACCCAACAATTACGTAGCACTTACCTTCATCTAATCGCTGCCAGATGTCATTTCCCATCTTATTGTTTTTATCCTTTCATCTGCCTATTTATTGCCACCTATTTGCCACCTGTCTCCATCGTGAGCTCATCGTGACTTCATCGTGACCTCATCGTGACTTCACCGAATGATTACCTTATCATCAAGCCATCAGCCCCAAGACTTAAACTATTCTTTGGCTAGCAAGTTTTGATTTTTCGCAAGCAAATCGTTACCTTTCTTTTGCGTAAATCAAAACTTTTTTGTACCTTTGCAGAGTAAAATTTGATACACAATAATTTTTGATTCTAATTTTGTGTAATTTGTGTTAAGTTATGATTATCCGCCCCACTACATACGATGATCTAGATGCTTTGACAGCTATTTTTGCCTATGCCCGTACTCAGATGGCTGCGGATGGCAACCCTACGCAATGGGGTGATGGCTATCCTTCTCAAGAACAGTTGCAAAGCGACATCCAACGTGGTGTGAGTTATACCATTGAACATGACGGACGTCCTTGTGCCACTTTTGTTTTTATCATCGGTGCCGACCCGACCTATACGTATATTGAGGAAGGTGAATGGCTAGACGATTTGCTACCCTATGGCACCATCCATCGTATAGCCTCTAATGGGCAGCACCGAGGTATCTTTCATTTCGTACTTGACTGGTGCTCTGCAAAATGCAAGAATATTCGCATTGATACGCATAAAGACAACCAACGCATGATTCACCTCATCGAACAAGCCAATTTTACCCGCTGTGGCATCATCTACACTCGTGATAATTCCCCTCGAATTGCGTATCAGAGGGTATGAGACGGGAGACGGGCAGCAGAGCTGCGGTGTGGAATGTAAGGTGTAAAGTGTAAGGTGTAGAGTGTAAAGGCGAGGAAATAGCGGCTATGCCGCACTCCCCCTGCCTTTAAACTATAAACTTTAAACTATAAACTAAAAGAAAAATATGTTATACGACTTCAGTTATCAGAATCCTACGCGGATTCATTTTGGCAAGAATGCCATCAACAAACTCGCTAACGAGCTCAAAGCCTACGGAGAGAACATCCTGCTCGTCTATGGCAAAGCCTCCATCAAGAAGATCGGTCTTTATGACCAAGTAATCAACATCTTGCAAGCCGAAGGCAAAACCATTATTGAACTACCAGGTATCAATGCCAATCCTCGCTACACCCAACTCCTCGAAGGCGCTCGCCTTGTCCGAGAGCATAACATTGATCTTATATTGGCTGTGGGTGGCGGATCGGTCATCGACTGCGCAAAGGGTATCGCTTGCGGTGCCTATGCCGAAGGCGATGTATGGCAACGCTACTATGTGAATCAAGAGCGTGTGAATAACCCCGTAGTGCCTGTAGCCAGTATCCTCACCATGGCGGGTACAGGTAGTGAAATGAACGGCGGTTCGGTCATTACCAACGAGGAAACCAAAGAGAAAATAGGCCGTGTCTATCCATTGGAGATTGCCAGTCCAAAATTCTCTATCCTTAACCCTGAATACACGTACTCCGTGCCTAAGTATCAGATGATTAGCGGTATCTTTGATGTCTTCTCTCACCTCATGGAACAATACTTCTCTGGTGATGACGACTGCACCAGCGACTACCTCCTCGAAGGACTAATGCTCTCGCTTATTTCTGCATCACGCAAAGCCATTGTTAATCAAGAAGATTACGAAGCACGTAGCAATATCATGTGGTGCGCTACCATGGGGCTCAACAAGATTCTTGGTCTCAGCAAAACCCAAGACTGGGAAGTGCATATGATTGAGCACCAGTTGGGCGCTTATACCGATTGCGCACACGGCATAGGTCTTGCCATCATCTCGCCAGCCTACTACCGCTATATCTACCGTGAAGGCTTGCATAAGTTTGTTCGCTATGCAAAACAAGTTTGGTGCGTAGAAGATAAAGGACAAGGCGATGAGGCGATTGCATTGGAGGGTATCAACCGCTTGGAGGCATTCATCGCCGAGTTGGGCATTCCTGCCACCTTACGCGAGGTAGGGGCAACCGAAGATATGTTGCCGCTGATTGCCAATTCTACGATCCTTGGAGGTGGTTACAAACAACTGACAGCCGAAGATGTACTAAATATTCTAAAAGCTTGTTATTGATTATTGCGTTAGAATGCAGTATCTATAACAATTTATTGGTTCTTCCATACAAATAAGCGGGTGTGTCGAATGGGCACACCCGTTTGTTTCATTGCTTACTAGCTTTTTGCTTACGGCGGGCATCTTTGCGATTTTGAATCGCTCCGATAATTATCAAAGGACCGAGAAAAAGGACTATCATGCTCAATGAAAGGAGAATCATAGATGATTTAGTCATAGTTGTTACAATTGAAGTGGATGAATATAAGGATTAGGAGATAAACTCTCGAATCAATTGCAGAATTCGCTCTATTTGTACCCATTCTTGTTGAATGGTATTTATGTCACGTTGCAATAATTCGCGCTGCATAGATGATTGGCTTTCAATGGATTGTTTCTGCTTGGTTAGTAGTGTAGTATCGTCCAATACTACTTCGCTTAGGTGCTTTTCTATAGGGCGTACAAACCACCATTTTTTGCCCCAAAAAATAGCCAAAGCGATCACTAACATAGTTCCTGCAATCACTAGATAGGAGGCCCACATGGGTAGCCATTGTTCGAACCATGCCGCTAAAGCAATAGCTAGAAAGATAACTCCAATCACTACGATAGCAGTAATCACCACAATCGTGATAATCAAAGCTATCAGTCGGCTTGTCTGCTCAATGCTTTTTATTTGTAGCAGTTTGTATTGCGTTTTGATATATTCTTGCGTATCAGTCACTAACTGATGGTAAATCGTTGTAGCCATAGTATGTATAATTTACGTGCCAAAGGCACATCCAACATAATAACGCCGAAGGCATGCAATATCCCTTTGGATATATAACACGCCTCCGGCGCTGAAATTTACTTCTTCGCAGCATCATCCACAGCGGCTTCGATGTCGGCTTTGCAATGGCAGTTGCACATACCATTCTTAATGCGTTTCATCACTTTGTCCACCACTCGGGATATTTCATCCAAGTTCATGTTTTTGTACTTCTCGCGAGCGATTGCCGCAATCTCTGCGCGCAGTTCACTGCCGCGTTTGGGAGCCATCAACAAGGCTGCTGTTGCTCCTACTACTGCTCCTCCAAGAAGAGCTAATAGCACTTTTGATCCAGTTGTCATAGTTGGTTTAGTTTTATGGATTAATAAATTACAGGAAAGAAACAGCATTGTCCTTTCCTGTAAGTATAGATACAAAATATATGCCAAAGCAATTGGCTACTGCTTCTTTTTTGTTTGTTGTTTATTTCAGCAGCGTGATGTAATACAAATCCGTAGTATCGCCGCGCAGTACCTTCTGCAAATCTTGTAGCACCCGCTCAGGATGAACGGTAGCAGACTCCCAAAAGTCGTTAGCGCCACTAGGCAACGCCCTGCGGCGGAAATTATACACTTGTCCCGTCTGAAAAGCGTTGAACCATGTATGTTTCTTATCTATAGCCTCTAATTCCTTCAAACTGTTAGCCTCGCAGCCTACCCAAACATCTGCTTGAGCAAAATCCTGAAGAGCCTGCTCCATGGTCAAAGGAAGGGATGAAGTAGAAGGATTGTTCTCATACTTGTATTGTGCGCCCGCATCGCGAAATAGATTGCCCATAAATGTCCCCCCCGCAGGTACATACCATGTCCCCCGCCATGACATTCCGGACATGAGACTCTTGCCTTTAAACTTTAAACTATCAACTTTCAACTGCGCATAAGCGTCACTGACGCTCGCGAATATGCTATCAGCCTGGTTGAGGCAACCAAAGACGGCGCCAAACATGCGTATCCATTCGGCGCGAGCGAGTGGGGTAGTCTCGGTCCATTCGTTGCAATACAAGATAGGAATACCCAATGCCTCTACTTGCGCAGGAATAGGGTCGCCTTGTGCGTAGGTATAGAGTATCACGAGGTCGGGATTAAGCAGCAGAATCTTCTCCATACTGGGCTGCATATCATCGCCAATATCTGTGATATGCTCACGGTCTTCTTCGCTCAAATTATATACGCGCTCTGGGCGGCAAACACCTACCACTTTGTCTGTCATGCCCAACTCGCTTATAAAACCCATATGCGTAGCCGAAGTACACACAATACGCTCATATGGTTGGTTGAACGACAACTTTTGCATCACCTGCTCCTTCTGCCAAGGCGAGTAGATGGTGATAATTGTACTATCGTTTTGAATATCAATAGTAAAACCAGCGGTATCATCCGTGACAGATGATGTGCTTTTGGGTTGGCATGCCACGCATATCAACCCAAACAAGCACAATATGAAATATAGTCTGGACATTCTTTTATTTCCCACTGATTTCACAGACGTGCACTGAACTTTTTATTAGTGATAATCCGTGCAATCCGTGGGATGAATTAAATTACCTTCAACTCGCTTCCTGGGAAGTAGTGTGCCAAGATTTGCTCGTAGGTATAGCCCTTGTCCGCCATCACAGCTGCACCGATTTGGCACAAACCTACACCATGTCCCCATCCGGCACCAGTGAGGATAAAGTCACCCTTCTCGTTGCGATCCACTACAAAAGCACTACTGTACAAGTGGCTCTTGCTCAACCATTTGCGAATTTCTAACTCTTTACCAATCACCATGGTGCGCTTGCTGCCGACGATCTGCATTTCATACAAACGAGCAGATGGACCACGCTTGATAGGCACGAGGTCTAGTATCTCGCCGAAGTCAATACCCGAACGCTCACGGATGATCTCGCTCAGCTCTTCTTTGGTATATCGTACCGTCCAACGGTAGAAGTCTTTGGTCTCTTGGTCATAGTTGTTCAATACTTGGCTGAGGATGCGCTCGTCGGTGGTATTGCAATAAGCAGAAGGCGAGGTGCGAATAAACGCCTGTGCATTCTCCTCAATAGTCAAGTCGGGTAGAGGAGTGCCAATCTCGTCGCGAACGGGCTCAAGGTAGTCATAGTGCTCGTTTGCCCAAGCGTTCTCAAAGAGTTCGGTTGCGCCACCGCATGCCTTGTAGAAGCGTGCGTCGCATACTTTGCCGTCGTACATCAGTACTTGTCCGCGGGTAGCGTCAATCGCCTTTTGCACATTAGCAGCTGCCTCAGGG
>JAZQTO010000055.1:0-4892 GCA_045630805.1 Paludibacteraceae bacterium | reverse complement strand
GAATATGCCTTAGCGAACTCGAGGCAGCGCTCATCGTAGTCAGTAAGGTCGAAACCGTTCTCTTGCTTGGTTTTTGCGTTTGCAGCATCGGCATACAAGCGAACAGCAGCGTTCATTACTTGTGGATGGTCTTCGCGAGTCTTCTTACCTGCCACCAATTGTTTCAAACGAGAGAGTGAACGGAATGGGTCAACGATTACCTTACCAATATCACTATCACGACGGAGATACAACTGACCCTCGGTAATATAACCTGTATTATCTGGAATAGCGTGGGTAATGTCACCACCAGAAAGAGTGGTCACAGCAATAATGGTGATTGAACCACCACCTGCTTCCTCTGGGAATTGCACCGCCTTCTCGTAGATCTTAGCGAGGTCAGAATAGAGTGAACCAGGCATAGAGTCTTTAGAAGGAATTTGGTCCATACGGTTACTTACAATCGCGAGTGCGTCAGCGTAGAGGGTCATATCGGTCAAGAGCACCAACACTTTCTCGTGCTTTTGTACAGCGAAGTACTCAGCAGCGCACAATGCCATATCTGGAATCAACAGACGCTCTACTGGTGGGTTCTCGGTGGTGTTAACGAAAGACACGATGCGGTCCAATACACCAGCATTAGAGAACACGTTCTTGAAGTACAAATAGTCATCGTTGGTCAGACCCATACCACCTAGAATGATCTTGTCTGCCTCAGCGCGGAGAGCAACGTTAGCCATCACTTGGTTGTATGGTTGGTCAGGGTCTGCAAAGAATGGAATCTTTTGTCCTGACACGAGTGTATTATTGAGGTCGATACCTGCGATACCAGTAGCGATAAGCTCAGATGGTTGTTTACGGCGAACAGGGTTCACACTAGGACCACCTATCTCTACTTCTGTACCCTCGATAGCAGGTCCGCCATCGATAGGATCACCATATGCGTTGAAGAAGCGACCTGCCAATTGCTCGCTCACTTTCAGTGATGGAGCTTTGCCAAGGAACACTACCTCTGCGTTGGTTGGGATACCCTCAGTACCCTCGAACACTTGGAGAGTCACATCATCGCCCATGATCTTAACGACCTGTGCGAGTTTGCCATTCACGGTAGCGAGCTCGTCGTTACCTACACCTTCAGCTTTCAATGAGCAAGTTGCTTTCGTGATAGCTGTGATTTGTGTATAAATCTTTTGAAATGCTTTTGCCATAGTCGTTATGCTTTGATTTGTTTCTCAGCGAGTAGGTCGTTGAGTTGTTGTTGATATTGGTTGAATGCCTCGCTCTTGAACTCAGCGTAGTTCATTTGCTTGCAGAGGTTGATCACACGTTTGAAGTAGGTACTTACATCATTGAAGTCCACGAAGTCGTAATCGTGCTTGCAGATATCCATTACGAGGTTAAGGATGTATTGTTGACGCTCCATTGGGCAGACAGCATCGATCTTATCGAATGCATCTTGTTGGAGAACAACGAAGTCGATCACCTCGGCTTTCCAGAACTCCTCGTGATAATCTACAGGTACACCGTCGTCACCCAAGATGTTAATTTGCTCTTGGATTTCCTTACCACGTTGCAAGTAGGTCTTCATATCGTTCACTTTGCCGAGCCACTCGCCATCAATGAGGTTGGTGATATACTCCTCAAACTCAGGATACTCAATATACTTTGAGTAAGAGTCAATTGGGTTCACAGCAGGGTAACGCTTGCGGTCAGCACGAGCTTGCTCCAATGCGTAGAAGCAACGAGCCACTTTCTTAGTACCCTCAGTCACAGGCTCCTTCAAGTTACCACCCGCAGGAGATACAGTACCCAAGAAGGTTACAGAACCTGTAGCACCATTATTAAGGTACACGTAACCTGCGCGCGCATAGAACGCACCGATGATAGCGGACAAGTCCATTGGGAACGCATCTTGACCTGGCAACTCCTCCAAACGGTTAGACATCTCACGCAACGCTTGTGCCCAACGTGAAGTAGAGTCAGCCATCAACAACACGCGCAAGCCCATTGAGCGGTAGTACTCTGCAATAGCCATAGAGGTATATACAGATGCCTCACGAGATGCCACAGGCATGTTAGAGGTGTTGGCGATAATGATGGTACGTTCCATCAACTTACGACCCGTATGTGGGTCTTCCAACTCTGGGAACTCAGTAAAGGTCTCCACAACCTCGTTCGCACGCTCACCGCAGGCAGCGATAATCACGATATCTGCCTCTGCTTGCTTAGAAATCGCGTGTTGGAGCACGGTTTTACCTGTACCGAAAGGACCAGGGATAAATCCTGTACCACCCTCGCAGATTGGGTTAGCGGTGTCGATGGTACGCACACCTGTTTCAAGGAGTTTGAATGGACGTGGTTTGCTCTTGTATGCAAGAACTGGCTTCTTCACTGGCCACTTTTGTACCATAGTCACATTGTGGTCATTGCCCTCAGCGTCGGTCAAGACAGCAATTGTGTCGTGAATCTTGTACTCACCAGCAGCCACAATGCTCTTCACGGTGTATGTGCCTTCGAATACAAATGGCACCATGATCTTGTGTGGTTGGTAGTTCTCATCTACCTCACCCAACCATGCAGCAGCTTCTACCTTGTCGCCTACCTTAGCGATTGGCTCAAACTTCCATAGCTTCTCCTCGTCGAGTGGGAAGTTGTACTCACCACGTTGGAGGAAAACGCCAGTTAACTTATCGAGGTCGTTTTGCAGACCATCGTAGTTACGGCTCAAAAGACCAGGACCCAATGTTACCTCGAGCATGTGTCCTGTAAACTCTACGGTATTGCCGACTTTCAAGCCACGGGTGCTCTCAAACACCTGTACATAGACATTGTCGCCAATCACCTTAATGACCTCTGCCATCAATCGGGTCTCACCGAGCTTGATGTAGCAGATTTCGTTTTGTGATACAGGTCCATCTACCACCACAGTCACCAGGTTGGCGATGATACCTTTTACTTTTCCTGTTGTCATATCTTAATCTAATTTTATTCCTTTTTTCATGCCTGCTACCAACTCGCGGAACACTTGCTCGCCTTGTTCTACGGTCAATACCGCCCAGCGGTTCAGCATCTCTGCTTGCAAGTAGTAAGCCAATACATTCTCAATGGAGAAGTTCACGAACAGTGTCTTCTCTTCCAACCATGCAAAGCGGATGGCATCCATCTGTTTCTCTCGCTCCATGAGGTTATCAATCTCCACGAGTGCCATCACTTCCGACAGATTATCCATCACGCCTGCCAAGCCAAAATCCTTTTGTGGCAAGTCCTTACGCAAGATCTCAGCCACAGGGTTATGCCCAACGATTGCCTTACGCACATCAAAACCGTGACGACGACAAATAGTTGCTGCCAACACATTGTTCATGTCTTGGTTGAACGCAAACCATTTGCGAACGAACGCGTTTTTGCTTGCAAGACCCATTTCGTACAGCACCTGTGTACGCAAGTCGGTTTCGGATAGCACTTCGCGTGCATCTTCCCACCATGTTGGCTGATTCAAGATTGTCTCGTCATACTCAGCAATCTTATCCAGCACTTCCAGCGCATCAGATGGCATACGCAATACTGAAAGCAGTTGCAGGTCCTTCTCGGTGAGTGTCTCACCAAAAAGTTCCAAGAGAGCCTCCATTGACATTGGAGCCTCTCCACCCGCTTTCAAGTCAGGCAAAGCAGCTAATAAACATTCGTATCCCATTAGAACAATACTTCGATCAATTGTGGACGCAAGAACTCTTTGAAGTACTCTACAAACTCCTTCTCACCGAAGTTCAACTTGTAGCCACCTTTCTCAGGTACGATAGCGAAGTCAGTCTTAATACCCTTCACCTCGTTAATCTTCACACCTTTCTCGAGCAAACCTTTAGCGTTAGCAACGAAGTATGCCTTCAATGCCTCTGCGTCTTTTGCCTCGATTGTTACATCGCCATCTTTCGCCATTTGCTCAGCAAGCTTAGCGATCACGCCTTGCATAAACTTAGCATCAGCGGTAGCAGCTTTCACGCTGTCAGCTGCCACTTGATCTGTAATGAGGTCGGTAACCTCTGTCTTGAGTGCGCTCACGCTTTGCTCTGCAAAGAGTTTCAACTCGGCACGAGTGTTCTTGTCCATCTCTGCCAATTTTGCTTCTGCAGCAGCTAATTTCTCAACTGCCTCTTTCTCGGCTTTAGCCACGATAGCAGCTGCTTGCTCTTGTGCTTTCGCTACAATAGCTGCTGCCTCGGCATTACCTTTCTCTACGCCTTCTGCGTAGATCTTGTTGGTCAATTCTGATAGATTCATTTTGTATATCTTTTTTATTATTTATTCGCTTCTTTTTCGCCTTTTTCAGATCTTTTGCACGCAAAAGCCCATAATCGCTACAAAGGTACTGCTTTTTTTTGACATACGCAAATAATAATTGAAAATTATTGTTTTTCGCTTATTTTCCTATTATCCAATCGTGATTTGCCCATTCAATAGCCCCTCTCCATGGTTGTCCGTCATGGGTGCAGAAATCCACTAATCGCAACCCCATATAGCAAACCAAAACCGAGCGGTATTTCCATGCCGCTCGGTTTGTGTGATATCCTTGAATGAACGATAATTGCCCCCCTAAATTGACAATAATTGTTTTTAATAATTTCAATACACTAATTGTGCAAGATAACTCCTTCGAGGAAAATTTTCACACCTATCAGAATAAGAATTACCCCTCCAAGAATAGTTACATTCCATCGTAGGCGAGTACCAACCAGATGACCGATTACAAAGCCCGTCATGGAAAACAGGAAACAGGTCGCTGCAATCACTCCTACTGCAATCCAAAGCACCTCTGGATGAGGAATAAAGATTACGCCCGTAGCCAATGTATCCATTGAAGTAGCAAACGCCAACGATAGTAAACCAAGAACAGAAAAATCGGCTAAGTGCGCATT
>JAZQTO010000054.1:0-22485 GCA_045630805.1 Paludibacteraceae bacterium | reverse complement strand
ACGCCTCTATCGTGATGCCGATGGAAACATGCTTGTCTCCACTCATACTTGACATAGATTTTGCCAGCACGTTGGTGGTTGAGAAGCACCTGAGCCAGCACCAATTTGATATTATCCTGGTGCATATACTCGCGCGTGCGCGTTACCTTATCATATCGGTAATACGCCAAGTCGAAAGTCGTTCCATAGCAATGGCACGAATTGGTTGTGGCATTGACATTGCCGCTCTTCTGCAGGTATTTCACATCTTCCTTCGTGCGTAGCACACTCGTGACATAGAAACGATAGTGTGGCAGGTTATTACGCTGCAAGATATCCGCAAACTCCTTGCCTATACTCTCCAATTCTGCCGCAGCAGTCGGTACGAGATAAGGGATAGAATGTGTCAGCGAGTCCACTATATAATTCTCGTTCGTCTTGATCAAAGTGAGTTGACTACGCATTTTAGCCGCCTGCTGACGATTTTGCGGAGGTGTACTCAGTCCAATCGCTTTGGCTGCCTGCTCCTGTTTTGTTTGTGTATCACGAAACTTATCCTTATAACTAAACGTGCGTCCTGGATAAGCCACTAGGGTATCTTCTATGATGTCTGTACGTTGACTCTTCGGAGAATCATTTCCACAACCACCCAAAACTACCAGCAATATCGCCAATAGTATCATTTTGTTCATTCTCATCGTTCTATTGTTTATATTTATTAGCAACATGCTTACATGTCGAAACCCACTCATGCCATGCCAAAGAGGGGAACAACTTAGCCATCTGACAAGCCTCAAACAACATTCTCGTAGCAGTACACAAGACTTGCAATCCTCGATTTTGTGTGGGACGTTCCCAAGGGAAGCATCGCATTAAACCAATATCTCTCCATGCCAAGCGCGCTGGACGCCCACCATGTCCATCACGCAGCAACTGACGAAGCAGACGTTTGGCTCTACTGCGATAAGCCTCGGTGTATAACGGAAATTCCGCAGCGGGTAATTGCAACTCCTCTACCAACACATGCCCGAAAGTCTGCCATGTTGTTTTCATATGCAGAGCAGTCAAGATGGCATCTATCTCAGCACACCATTCGCGCCACTCTTGAGGCGAAGCCTCTTTATAGGCGGCATGCAAACACAACGCCCAATCAGCCAACTGCCGAAAACCTACCCCTGTACTCTCAAAGTGATGCCACACATGCATAAACACATAAAGCGCGTTATATGCTGCCGAAGGAACGGGCACCTGCGTATCTCCTAAGGTTATGCTTGATGGCTGAGACATGTATTTATGAGTAAATGCTTGATACAACGCATCCGCTTTGCTATCATGAAACTCCATCGTCACACGGTGCAATTCCACCACACGATCCTGATTTTCATCCAGCACCAATATATAGTGTATTCCCCCACGAATATCCGAATGCCAATGCGCTTGAGGGTAAGCAGCGGTCACGATCTCTGCCGCACGATGATAGTTCTCTTCGCCCACATAGATATCCACATCTCCAAAATCTCGCATATCTGGATCGGGATACAGTCCTGCTATACTTGCTCCTTTAATCAATGTAGCACGAATACCCTGCTGCGACAAGATCTCCAACACCTCTACCGCCAAATGGTTCAGACGGGCATGACGAGCAAGCAACACGTACACACCTGACTGCAACTGCGCGTCATAGGGCGTCAGAATGCGATGCTTCTTGGTCCACATGCTAAAGGCATGCAAACACTTTTGACGTGCGGCTAGATTCAGCAATGCCTGCCAATCCATATCAGAAGGAACATCCGCAGATGTTCCCCAAACTATCGACCGAAGAATAGCAAAAAATATATCCTCTTGCCCCCTTACCACTAAACACTAAACCCTAAACTACCTAACAATCCCTACCTCCAACCAATCATCCATCGTGGCTTGAGCGTCCTCGCGAGCAATATCTTCACTCACATCGTACTCATCCAACAACAGTTGTGTCAGAGTTTCTACGTCAAAATCTTTCCCTTGCACATTTTGCCACAAATAGGCTGCTGCTTCGTTAAAGGTGATGATATGGTTGAAGTCTATCAACTCCGCACTCTCACCAATCAGTATATAATCGCCGCCCAATTCGCGCAGACGAAATCCTTTTTTAGTTCTCATAGTATGCTAATCTTTTGATGTGAAAACGATATAGTTTGAGATAGAGTTTCTTCACAAACGTTGGCAGATGTCGCCACACACGTGCTTTGCCCATGCGCTCTCGTTTGCCGCCTTTCTTCTTGATTTGTACAACACGACCTATGATATCCGCCTCCTTGCACACCTCATAGCCTTCTAAGTTGCCATCGCCACGAAGAATGATTTTCTTACCTCTAATCTCATACACACGGTGCAAGACGTATGCTTCGTTCACTTTGGCCAAGACCACGATACCCACTTTCACTTCTCGACATGGCGCTATCATCACTCTATCGCGATTACCCTCAATGAATGGACGCATACTCACCCCTTTAGGTGCGAACTCCACCATGTGTCCCAATTTGATCAATCGTTCAAATTCAGGAATCAAAATATCGTTACTCTTTTCCATTATTTCTCGTCATTATTTTATTGAACACCCGTCCAGCACACCCTAGCTGCCTCCTCATTGGGCAAACAATCCAGTTGATAGCATGGTATATGGGTGATTATATGCTTGATGGTTTCAAACATATTGTCCGCCATTGTTTGCTCCATTTTTAATCCCGAAGCAGAGGATAACATATAGGCATATGCTTGTGGTAAACTAATCGTTTGTATCTTATTCTCAGGTGCCTGACTCAGTTTGATGATACCTCCTACCGGAGCACTTTCATTCTTATAACAGGGCGTCTTGCCACTCCAAGGCGAGCCATACACTCGTACCTCGCCATTGTCCATCACACGCAGAATAGGATTGTCATCATTCAACAACCATGCGTCTTCAAAAGCCGCCAGCCATTGTCTTGCATGCGTCGATTTACCCGTCCCACTATGCCCGAGGAACAAGTATCCTTTCGCCTCATCGCCTTCTCGCCTTTTCGCCTCATCGCCTCTCTTCACCACCACCGCAGCATGCATCTCTAGGGTCATCAGCGGTGCTGTACGAAAGGCAAACATGAGCATGAGTCCATTGTCTATACAAAAACGCACATCTTGGCACTCTGCGTCTATATGCAGCATGCCTCGCGTAAAGTCGGCATCGCATACCAGTTCACAGCAGATAGGTGATGTAGCTATTTGCGAAAAGCGTATCAACCACTCTTTTCCCAAAGAACGATATACCTCAATGCGAGGCATATCGTCTTCGGAGTTATCTGTAAAAACGTGTGGGTAAACTTCCCGTTGCTCCATACTGAGCAATCCGTTCTGCTCTACCTTCAGCGCAAATATCGGTTCTGTATCTAGCTCCTGAGTTATACTAAACGGTTCATAATTCGTCATCTGAGCCAGCAACATCTCATTGCTACTCTCCACCTGAAAACTATGTCCCGCTACGCAGTATCTCACCGCCTACAACCTTTCGCCTTTCGCCTTTAGCCTCATCAAAGGCTCCACTCGAAGCCGTCTTTGGTATCCTTGATGGTGAAGCCCAACTCGGTCAAGGCATTGCGAATCTTATCGCTCGTACCCCAATCCTTGTTGCGCTTAGCCTCCAAACGCATATTCAGCAGCATATCTACTGCACCCTTGTACGCATCCATACCAGCACCTGCATCTTGCGCTCCATCCAATTGCAAACCTAGGATATCCATCGCATAGGTCTTCCATACGGCACGCAACTCCTCCAAGTCTGCCTCAGAGATCGTACCCTTACCGTCAAAGACGGTATTGATAGCACGAGCCGAATCAAACAAATGCGAAATCACGATAGGTGAGTTCAGATCATCGTCCATCGCCTCTTGGCAACGCTCACGAAGATTACCAATCTCCACACTAGAAGCAGCAGATGCCTTGATCTTCATCAGTCGTTGGTATGCCTCAGTCAAACGAGCCAAGCCCTTCTCCGCAGCGACCAAAGCGTCGTTAGAGAAGTCCACTGTGGAGCGATAATGCGCTTGCAAAATGAAGAAACGGATCGTCATCGGACTAAATGGCTGCTCCAACAACGCATGCTCACCCGCAAAGAACTGCTCTAGGGTAATGAAGTTATTATAACTCTTACCCATCTTCTTGCCTGCGATGGTAATCATATTGTTGTGCATCCAGTAGTGTACGCTATCATGACCCAAAGCCGCACAACTCTGTGCGATCTCCGCCTCGTGGTGAGGGAACATCAAGTCCATACCGCCGCCGTGGATATCAAACTCCTCGCCCAAGTACTTTGTACCCATCGCTGAGCATTCCATATGCCAACCAGGGAAACCTTCGCTCCATGGGCTAGGCCAGTGCATGATATGCTCAGGCGCTGCTTTCTTCCAGAGTGCAAAGTCAAAGCTGTGCTTCTTCTCTTGTTGTCCGTCCAACTCGCGCGTCTCCGTAACGATATCCTCCAAGTTACGGCCAGAGAGCTTACCATATGGATAATCCTTCGCATACTTCTCCACATCCATGTACACACTGCCGTTGCTCACATACGCGTAGCCCTTGTCCATAATCTTCTGCACAAAAGCAATCTGCTCAATGATATGACCACTAGCATGTGGCTCAATAGATGGTGGCAACACGTTCAGCAGCTCCATATCCCTGTGGTAGCGGTTGGTGAAGTATTGCACCACTTCCATTGGTTCTAGTTGCTCCAAACGTGCTTTCTTTGCTATCTTATCCTCGCCCTCGTCCGCATCGTGCTCTAGGTGACCCACGTCTGTGATATTACGCACATAACGCACCTTGTAGCCCAAATGCATTAGATAACGATACAACAGGTCAAACGTGATAGCAGGACGCGCATGTCCCAAGTGTGCATCACCGTACACGGTAGGACCGCAGACATACATGCCTACGTGTCCTTCGTGCAAGGGTTTGAAGTATTCCTTTTGACGCGAAAGCGTATTATAGATTTGCAGCATTAGAGCAATGATTTAGGATCGAGGTTATTCTTCTCGATATCTTTGAAGTAGTTGTATGTGCCCACTTTCAACTCAGCGCAAGCAGCCTCGTCAGCTACGATGATACCGTGTTGGTGCATTTGCAATGCAGAGATAGTCCACATGTGAGAGATTGGCTCCTCTACAGCGTGTTGCAATGCGCGTGCTTTGTTGTGGCCATTCACCATGATGAGCACCTCGTGAGCGTCCATGATTGTACCTACACCTACGGTCAAAGCGGTCTTTGGCACTTTGTTCACATCATTGTCAAAGAAACGAGAGTTAGCGATGATAGTATCGGTAGTCAACTCTTTCATACGAGTACGTGAGCTGAGCGAGCTACCTGGCTCGTTGAACGCGATGTGACCATCAGGGCCGATACCACCGAGGAACAATTTGATGCCGCCGTATTGTTTGATTTTCTCCTCATAGCGAGCGCACTCAGCAGCCAAATCCTCTGCGTTACCGTTGAGGATATTTACATTCTCAGGACGGATATCGATGTGAGAGAAGAAGTTCTTCCACATAAAGGTGTGGTAGCTCTCAGAGTGATCCTCTGGAATACCTACATACTCGTCCATATTGAAAGTCACTACGTTACGGAAGCTTACTTTACCCTCTTTGTGAAGTTTAATCAAGTTGCGGTACATACCGAGAGGTGAAGAACCGGTTGGAAGACCCAACACGAATGGAGTACCCTCTTTAGGGCCGAACTCGTTAATGCGTTTTGCTACGTAATTTGCTGCCCACTCTGATAGTAGGTCATAGTTTGGTTGAATAACTAATCTCATGGTTTTATTGTTTTATGTTGTTAATAATATTTCTTTTTTTGATTCAGGAGCAAGGAACAAGGAGTCAAGACTAAACACTTTCGTCTGCCCAGTCGCTACTGATATGTCTTGGTTCCTGGTTCTTGGTTCTTTGTTCAGTCCACCAACTCCAGCACGACCGCGCTTCTTGCGGGCAAGTACAACTGCAACCAGCCTTTGCCTTCCTTCAGATAGCCGTCATCTGGCATCGTAAAGTGCTCCACACTATCGTCCGACAAACCGAAGCCCGCAAACTCCGTCGCATCCGTGTTCAGCACCACTTTGTATTTACCTGCCTTCACAGGAATACCGTAGCCATCAAACGACTTCACGCCGTTCCAGTTGAACACAAACACCAGCTTGCCGCGTTGGTATGCCACCACTTGGTCGCCCTCGTTGTCGCACAACTTCTCCACCCATGGCAAGTGCACGCCGCACTTATCTTTCACAGGCGCCAAGTTATCCTTCAACAGATGCACCATCGCCTCGTCAAACTTATTCAGATTGCTGAAGAAATAACGCTCATTGTCCACCAAGCTCCATTGACGACGCGCATACTTGTGACTCCATCCATTGCCCTGACGAGGGAAATCTATCCACTCTGGATGGCCAAACTCATTACCCATAAAATTCAAGTAGCCGCCATTGATCGTCGAAGCCGTGATTAGTCTTATCATCTTGTGCAACGCCAAACCACGGTCCACCATATAAGTCGCATGACCGTGCTCAAAATGCCAGTACATATCCGCATCGCACAATCGGAAGATAATCGTCTTATCGCCCACCAACGCTTGGTCGTGGCTCTCTGCGTAGGAGATGGTCTTCTCGTCCTCGCGACGGTTGGTCATCTCGTAGAAGATATGTCCCGCTTTCCAATCCTCATCGCGCACCTCTTTGATATACTTGATCCAGAAATCTGGAATACCCATCGCCAAACGATAGTCAAAGCCCATACCGCCATCTTTCACCGCACAAGCCAAACCAGGCATACCCGACATATCCTCTGCAATCGTGATTGCACCTTTCTTCACTTCGTGAATCAGCTTGTTCGCCAAGGTCAAGTAGCAAATCGCATCGCCATCCTCATTGCCGTTGTAGTAGCAAGAGTAGTCCACAAAATCCTCGCCCAAACCGTGACTCTTGTACATCATCGAGGTCACGCCGTCAAAGCGAAAACCGTCAAAGCCGTACACATCCATCCAGTATTTGCAGTTCGAGAGCAAGAAGTGCAACACCTCTGTCTTGCCGTAGTCAAAGCACAAGCTATCCCATGCTGGGTGCTCTCTGCGACCACCTGCGTGGAAGTATTGATAAGGCGTTCCGTCGAAGTTACCCAAGCCCTCCAACTCATTCTTCACCGCATGCGAATGCACAATGTCCATGATCACATCCATACCGTATGCGTGTGCATCGTCAATCAGACGCTTCAACTCCTCTGGCGTACCGCAGCGAGAGGATACCGCAAAGAAGTTTGACACATGATAGCCGAAACTGCCATAATAAGGATGCTCTTGTATCGCCATGATCTGCAAGCAATTGTAACCCAACTTCGCAATACGAGGAAGGATGTAAATACGAAACTCCTCATACGAGTTCACTTTCTCCTCCTCACTGGACATACCGATATGGCACTCGTAGATAAACAACGGATCATCCGCCTTACGACGCTTTGTTCCCTTGCCTTTAACCTTTAACCTTTCGCCTTTCGCCTGCTCCGCAGGAGCCCACACTTGCGCCGCAAACAACTTCGTCACAGGGTCTTGCACCACACGGTTGGTATAACTAGGAATACGCTCGCCCTTACCGCCGTACCACTCCACAAGCAGTTTGTAGAGTTGCTCATGCTTGATCATATCTTCCTCTAGCACCACTTCCCATACGCCATTGCCCACAGGTTGCAAACGGTATGCCTCATCTTTCTGCCAGTTATTGAAGTCACCTATCATGTATATCGCCGTAGCGTTTGGCGCCCACTCACGCAGCACCCATTGCGCCTTTGGCGCGGTTGAGAGGTTGAGAGGTTCAGACGCAGCAAAGCTGCTGTTCAGACGTTCAGAAGGTTCAGAAGTTACTCCTGAACTCCTCAACTCCTCAACTCCTGAACCCTCTATTTTGTGCAACCCAAAATAGAGATATCCATTCGCCCATTCACTCAGTTTCTTTCCGCCTGTTAGTTCTTTCTCGCGTTTGAGTGCATAGTTGTATCGTCCTTCGATGGCTTCTGCATAAGGACGCAAGTAGGTGTCTGATTGTATTAATTTGAGCGTTTTCATCAACGAAATATTTACAATATTTGCAGTTTATCTAAATTAGCGTGCAAAATTAGTAAAATTTTCTGACATACGCAAGTAAAACGAACATTTTTTATGAGAAAGCTATAGATTACATCTATATATGCCGCATTCATCCCGCTATAGCAATACTATCTGCTGTCCATTAAAATAGCATAAATTCGCTATTTTCTTGCCTATTTCATAAATTTTCACTACCTTTGCACCCAAAATATCAATCCTACCGCGCAATGTCCCAAAGTTATCACAACATATCGCACCTATCATTTCGCATATACCATATTCTATATGTATTAGGAATGATGTGTTTCTTCACCTCTTGCCATTGGCAGGAAGCAAAAGAGGTGATTGCTACTGCAGATAGTTTGGATCAGACGGAGCATGTGATATACGATGATACGGCTGCATTAGGTAGAACTATTCGCAGTTTAGATAATCCATTTGGTAGGGTGCTGATGAGTAATACACTCGGCAAAGCGTATTACTATATGGGGCGGAATCTTAGCTTATCCAATCAAATAGCCGATGCTGCAGAATGTTATATCGAAGCTGATCGCTTGCAGATAAATGATCCTATGTATCGTGGACGAGTAAATACAAATATGGGATATATTTGTGCTCAAAATAATTGTGATAGTCTGGCATTGATATTTTACGAACGTGCAAGCGAAGCATTTAAAGAGAGTGGTAATGTTTGGCGCTATACACAAATATTATTAGATTGTTCTGAGTGCCACATCAATTTACACAATTATTATGTAGCAGATAGTCTTTTACAGGTAGCACAATTATATCAATTGGATATGGATAGCGCATATCAAGCACGTTATTACGAAACAAAGGGGCTTTACTTTTATGAACAGCTGCAATATGATTCAGCATTAGTATATTTCGAGCATGGGTTAGAATATTGGCAAAGCGAAGAAGAAAAGAGCTTTAGTTATATGAAGGTAATGCAAATATACCTTCATATCAACGATTTAAAGAAAGCCTTACCATATTCTAAACTGATTATAAAAAACTCGAATAATCTTAATTATATTTCCAATGCATACTATTGTTTGATGCACGATGCTAGAGAACGGGACGACACGAAGCAACTTAGCACATATTCTCATGCTCGTACTGACGCACAAAAACAATTACGCAATGGTATGATTAAAGATGCAGAGGCATTTCCTGTACTGGAAGAATACTTGACAATTCCTGATCCCTTACTTAGGATAAGAATTGTGCTATTTACTTCTGTTGTGATATGTATCGTTCTTATAGTCTGTATTTTTGCTTATCGTAAGCAGACTGTTGCCAAAATACAAGTCTCAGAAAAGCAAATAGTTAGTTTATCCGCACAAATGCAGGAGCATCAATATAAATTACAAGAGCAAAGTAAATTACATTACTACGAAAAGTATTTAGATAAAATTCGTAGAAAATATCCGAAACCACTTAACCGATGGAATGAATATACTGAATTGAAAAAAGATATTCAACCTTATTTGCATAATTGGTTTATGTGTTTGGAAGAATTGAATCTCACAAATAGGGAGAAGGTCTTTTGTGTGGTAAGTTTTATTTATCCACAGATGGCTACGGAAGATTTAGCCAACTATCTATGTATTACCAAAGATGCACTCCCCGTTCGCAAAAATCGTATTGCTAAAAAGTTAGGTATCACATCTGTAGAATTGGGTATTTTCTTACAGAAGTTGGCTAATCGTGAGTAATATCACTATTTTCGTTACATTATCAAATACGACCTATAATCTATTGATAATCAAACAAATACCCCCCCCCTAGAACCTTATCAATTCCCTTTTTTTATTGTTAATTTCATCAGATTGTTGTAATTTTGCACCGAATTTTCAAAACAACAATGATCATGAAAAAATTATTTATTATCGCATTGTTCGTACTAGGTATGTGCAATGTTTCCGTATTCGGAATGGTTCAAGAAATTATCTTAACCGAGTTGTATTCTATTATGCCATTAGACGATGCTAATGATGAAGGACGTGGCAAAAGACCAAATCCCAATCTTTTCCATGCCTCTATTGACGGCAACCAATTATCTGTAGGCGCAGATACGGATATGCCTGCGTATGTAGAGGTTATTGATGAAGAAACTGGCGTAGTAGTAGAAGAAGAGTTTGAGGGCGAGACAGAAGTTACTATTGACCAAATTGGCTCGTATATCGTTCAAATCTACTCGGGCAATACTATTATGACTGGAGAATTTGAGGTAGAGTAAGATTATTATAACATCAAAATTTATATAACAATGAAAAAGTTTTTTATTTTGTGTGCTGTATGTTGTGCATCAATGATGATGTCAGCACAGTCCAATAAATGGGCGCAACAATTAGTAAATAACATTGCGGCAGATGTTAGCATTAGTGCTGAGCAAACTCAGCAACTTCAAACTGTAGCGGATGAGTATATTGCTGCTATACAGCAAGCAAATCAGCAATATACCGATGATACAGAACGCACAAAAGCGAAAGAAATAATCTTTAACACCTATCAATCTTCATTGCAAGAGATTTTAACAGAAGAACAATATACAGAATTAATGCGCGTTCGTGAGGAGCGTCGCAATCAACGTATCACCCAATAAAGATTTATGAATATGAAACGATATATTTTAGCAATTGTTTGCTGCGTGATGGCAATTATGACTTATGCAGAATGTACAACTCTCACAGGGTCTTCTGTAGAAATTTCTCGTTGGGATGATTTTTACATGCCAGTTGTAGGAGGGGAGATGGATTGTTGGACGGTAGAATTAGAGGGAGAAGGACCTTATCAAATTCGTTATAATATTGATTTGGATCAGTTTGAAGGCGATGATCAAGTTTGTATATATGAGATCAAAAATGATGGTTCCTTAGAATTCTTGCAAACATTTTCAGCAGTAACAATGTCTGGGGCTATTGTGACATACTCAAACAAATTAAGAGTAGAGTATTATGGATTTACAGGTAAGCAAGCAGGCACGCAAGTGCCAGAAGAAGAGTGTTTTGATGGATTTCAACTTTATTTTGAAAAAGCCTCACACGAATATGTAGCGATTCATGATTATTATGTTTTAGGTAGATTAGGTGTGGGTACTACCTCTCCACAAGCTACTTTGCATGTCAATGGAGGGATTTACGGTGGAGAGTCTTTTGGGGCAACGTTGTTGCGATCTAGGATAGGCTATGTTACCATTGGAACTGCTTCAGACGAACGTAAGAATATGCAATTTACGACAGATCGCAGTCAATTTAGATTTAACAAACCGCTTTTGAGTCAAGTGGGAGCATTCGGTTCTACAACTAATTCTTTGCAGTTGACGACCAATGATAGTGTGCGTATGACTATTCAAAATGGTAATGTCGGTATTGGTACTATGACCCCTCAAGAAAAACTACATATCAATGGTGCAATACGTGGTGGGGGTACAAAAGGTGAAGTTACTTTAAAAGGCGATAATGGGTCGGTAACAATTGGTGCTATAAATACCACCACAATGGCATTCAATACAGATAAAAATGTTTTTGCATTTAATAAACCTATTCAAGGAAGTGGAACCCGTGGTGCGTTAAAAATAATGTCTACAATTGGAGGCTACTTAGAACTTCAACCGCTAGACAACGGCTATGTGCGATTTAATACTAACACGTCAGGATATTATTTTGATAAAAATGTAATTTTCAATTCGGGGCAATTAATATCTCCAACTAACTTAACATTTTCAACAAACACTTCGACACATTGTATGACCATGTTGACAAACGGTAACATAGGAATCGGAACAACTTCCCCTAATTACAAATTAGATGTCAATGGAACAATTCGCGCAAATGAGATAATTGTAAATACTACGGGTGCTGACTTTGTATTTGCCGAGGATTATAAATTACGTCCATTGAGCGAGGTAAAGACCTTTATTCAAGAAAACAAGCACTTGCCAGAAATCAAATCAGCTCAAGAAATGCAGGAGAATGGTGTGGGCATTAATGAGTTGCAAACACAACTTTTGCAGAAGATAGAAGAATTGACGCTTTATATTATTCAGCAGGAGGAGAGAATAAAGACGTTGGAAGCGGAGTTTAAGAAATAGATAAACCAGAATCAGAGATAAGAAATAATATGAAAGCACATGTGTTTGTATTTTTAATAGGGTTAGCAATTGTTGCGTGCACTCCACTCACTAATCCAGATGCTAATCCTAACTCTTCAGGAGGTTCTATACAACTTGTTTCTCTCGATTCATTGAATAGATCTTTACTTGATGATATATTTTGTGACGACAACCTTAAATTGAGTGTTTTAAACGAGGATAGCGTATATGTTATATCCTCAACAGAGGAACTACTGAATGTATGTCCAGATTATGTAGAAACACTCCCAACTATAGACTTCAGTACTTCTTGTATTGTGTTTACCTATATTGAACGCCCTTCTATTTCTGATAAAATAGTATCTGTTAATCTAGTAAATGATAGGGGACTGAAATTTATAGTTACTATTAATGAACCTGAAGATAGTTGGACTGCTGTTGGTTTGTTGTATCCATACGGAGTATATAAAATGTCTTATAATGGTGAACCAATTAGTTTACAAAAGATAATTTTATGAGATGGAGATTTTTAATATTTGCTTTGCTTATCTGCAATATGTCAAGTGCTCGTGTAATTCAAAAATCGAAGCAGACTATTGTTGAAAAAAATAAGAAATTATTTATTACGTATAATAATCATGAGTATGAGGCAAATAACATTGTTACCGTGAAATTTGTCGATATAGTAACTCTACAAAGGAAGTATCCTGTTCGTAATTATAATAAATTATTTTATGCAGATATAGAAGTTCCTAGTTCCATATCATTGGAGTCTTTTATTGCTGTCTTGGAAAAGGACCCCAATGTATTAGACATAAATTTGAATGGATACGGAGAGTATACTGGTGTACTCTTGCCTGATGATACCTATTTTTCTGAACAATGGCATATTATTGATACTCGAGTAGATTCCGCTTGGACGATAACTACTGGTTCGCCAACAATTAAAGTTGCCATATTAGATGCTGGAGTAGATTGGTTACATCCTGATTTAGGAATAGGAGGAGATGGCTATCAAAATATCTATTGTAATTCCGCAGAAGATGATTGGACTGATCCGAATAATCCAAACTCAGGAAATCAGATTGATGATGATGGAAATGGATTTATAGATGATTATAAGGGGTGGAACTTCGCAACAAATTCAAATGATAGTCGTCCTCTTACTTCTTATCATGGAACTGTAGTGGCTGGAATTATATCTGCAAAAACAAATAATGGCATTGGAGTTTCTGGTATCGCTGGTGGAAATAACTCTAACGGAGTTAGGATTACATCTTATAATACTGGAGATGAAGAACCAGAAACTAGCATTATAGATGATGCTATTATTACCGCAGTAGATAATGGCTGTCATATTATTCAACTTAGTTTCGCCATTCTGCAATCGAACGCTATTGATAGGGCTTTGGATTACGCCAAAGCTCATAATGTAAATGTTGTAAGCGTTTCAGGTAAATCTGGAGACTCTATTCTTACATATCCTGGTTCGTATCCTTCTGTTATTGCAGTAGGTGCTTTAGAGCAAGGATCTCGAAGAAGTGATATATCTAACTATGGAGAAGGATTAGATATAGTTGCACCAGGTTCTGCGATCTGGAGTACTACATTTAATGATAGAAATAAAGCATATTGGGGATATCGTGGTACTTCTTTTGCATCTCCACAAGTCGCTGCTACTATTGCATTGATGTTATCAATAAATCCAACACTAACATGCGATGAGGTTAGATATATTATTACATCCACAGCTCAAAAACTTAGGTACTATTCATTTGATATATATCCAAAGTATCCTAATGGGGAATGGAATAATGAGGTTGGATATGGATTATTGAATGCTTATGCTGCTGTATTGGCAGCAAAGAAAAAATACATTCAAAACCACACCTATCAAAGTGGTAGTATGATAGTTGAAAACTATCCTGAAATCATTGCAGGTTACGCAGTTACAGATAACAACCCATACGGTAATGTGATACTTGAGGTAGGAAGTGATGTTACCTTTAATGCTACAGAACAAGTGTTGTTAAAGTCTGGCTTTCATGCAAAAGCAGGTAGCAAGTTGCATGTTATGCTAGATGAATCAAGTGTATCACGCGCTTGCGCTCCCCAGCGTGTAGCACCAAACACATTTTCGGACGAAACGTATTCGACCAATAATGTTGAGCCTAACAATAGTGTAGTGAATGCTGAAAGTGAAGTAATCATCTCTACTTCTATTTACACTATTAGTGGTCAGTTGATTCAGACTATCTTAGGTGGTCAGCACAAAGCATCGCACCTGCCCAATGGTATGTACATTCTACAACACCGTATGAGTGATGGCAGTGTGAGAAGAGAGAAAATAGCGAATAATAAGTAGATGTTTTGCAAAAGATTTCAGAGTTCGCTCTCTTATTCAGCAAGAGCAAACTATTCAAGAATTATCACAGAAAGTTTAACAATTAAAACAATAAGGTTATGAAAAATTGTATTTATTTTTTGCTATTAGTTATCGCAATTGGTTTTAGTTCATGTTATCCTTCTGATCCAGAAGTATCGCCATTTGTAGGAACATGGAGTGCTAGGATAGGAGGTGTCAGCGATAGAGAAATAATTAAAATAACAAATGAGTATTTTTTTATCGGCGAGGATTTAATGCCTGATTATCGCTATACAATGGACGATCAGGCGTTTAACATCACTCAATTATGGTTACCAGACGATGCTGAAGATTATAAAATGAGGTGTACTTATCTATATCGTAATGATACACTTTTTATTCATAATTTTTATTATGAATCAATAATTATGGAATATGTACATGTTGCATTAACTAGAATAGAAAAATGAAAAAGTATATCTTATTGGGGATATTGCTCATAATATTTAACGCTTTGGCGGGTGCAGAGCATTACTACTACTATCAAGGAGAAAAGATACCGTTAGTCGTAAGTTTAGATAGTATAACCATATACACAAAGCCTTCAAATTTTCCAATAAATTCTACTTTGGATTCTATTGTAGGAAATACAATACCAATAGACAATTTGGAAAATATAATTGTTCCCGCAAATGTGGAT
This sequence comes from Paludibacteraceae bacterium, assembly GCA_045630805.1. Taxonomy (GTDB): domain Bacteria; phylum Bacteroidota; class Bacteroidia; order Bacteroidales; family Paludibacteraceae; genus Colicola. The sequence continues at coordinate 7,212 of JAZQTO010000054.1, read as the reverse complement.
TTGTTATCTGCGGAGTATATAGTAGGAGATTCTGTTGCAACGAAAAAAATGTCAAACTGTTTCTATATCAAATTGTACGATGTTGCAGATACTACTTTATTACATGAATTAGTGGAAGAGACCAATACATACTTGATTGGTCAAGTTCCTTGTGCCCATAAATGGTATAAAATTATGGTTATGAATTCGACAATGAATAATTCTTTAGAAATGTCAAATTATTTCTATGAAACAGGGTTGTTTGCAGACGTGGATCCTGGATTTATATTTCACTTCGAATCAAATAGTGTATATAACTCCCTATCCTATTCACAATGGGCATTACCAGCAATAAATGCATGTGAAGCATGGAACTATACAAAAGGAGATCCTAATGTAACCGTTGCGATAGTAGATGTTGATCTAAACATGGAACATCCTGCATTTTCGAGTACTTCTTTCGTACATCCATATGATTGTAGTACCCAACAGTCAAATGTAGGTGCATACGGAAATCATGGAACGAAGGTTGCAGGAGTTATTGCTGCAAATCCTAATGATAGCACAATGGCAGGCATTGCACCTAATGTAAGTATTATGCCTGTCGTTTATACAAATACGGCTACAAGCTATAAAGAACACTCTGAAAAGATAGCATCTGGTATTTTTTGGGCTGTAGATCATGAGGCTGATGTGATTAATTGTTCCTGGGGGGCAAGAAGTGTAGAGAAAAACACACTACATTCCTCACTCTTGGAAGAAGCCATACGATATGCCTTATTTGAAGGAAGAGATGGTAAGGGATGTGTAGTAGTCTTTTCAGCTGGGAATGGAAAAACATCAATATTCTCATCTTCCAAAGCCATATATTATCCTGCAGACCTTTACCCTGAGTTGCTAGTTGTAGGAGCTGTAGATAAGTCATACTATCATGGGGATTATTCCATAGGAAAAGAATTAGATGTCGTAGCTCCTGGAATTAATATTGTGACGACCAATAATAAGGAGTACGATAAAGGACATGGGAATCCTACTGCAAAAGATTACGTATCTTCTAGCGGTACATCTTATGCTGCTCCTTATGTCAGTGGAATAGCCTCCTTAATACTATCCATTCGCCCAGATCTAACCCGTGAGGAGGTCGTAACAATTATTGAACAAACCGCACAACATGAGGTTTTTGGAAACCAATATTCATTTAGCAATGAATCTGCGCGTCCAAATGGTATCTGGTGTAAAGAAGTTGGCTATGGATTAGTTGATGCTCACGCAGCAATTTCCAATGTCGCAAATCTATATATTCAAAATAAAAACTATATTTTAGTAGATAACCCAACTGTTGAACGAGCACATACAATTTATGCAGGTTATGCAGTAACAGATAACAAACCATACGGAAATGTAATACTTGAAGTAGGAAGCGATGTTACCTTTAATGCTACAGAACAGGTATTGTTAAAGCCAGGTTTCCATGCGAAGGCAGGTAGTAATTTGCACATTAAGATTGAAACACCAACAGCAAATGTTACGTCTACACCTCAACGAGTAGCGCCTCGAACATCTTCGGCTCCTACAGATAATGCGAACTCTGTGAACGAGGAATTTGATAATAATGGATTGGAAACTGTAGCAAGCAATAGGATTGTTTCTACTTCTATTTACACTATTACTGGTCAGTTGATACAGACTATCTATGGCGGTCAGCATGATGCGACCCACCTGCCCAATGGTATGTACATTCTACAACACCGTATGAGTGATGGCAGTGTAAGAAGTGAGAAAATTGCGAATAATAAGTAACAATACCCATGAAGAGATGGTAAGACCTATAATGTTATGGGAATAGAACTTAAGTAATTGTTGATTTTATTTCATTATTTATATTTATTATGAAAACTGATAATATCTATATAAAACCATTCCTTTCAATAGAATCTGAAAATCAGGTTTGGTATAAAAACCTAAAATTTTTAGGGAAGGGAGGAAATGGAACAGCCTTTTTAGTATTATGTACTAGCGGAGAAAATATGGGTGGAATTTTTACTTTAAAGATTCTACATAAGATTTCAGACGACAACCGAATAGCAAAATTTCAGCGCGAAATAAATTATATGCAAGAACACCCTCACCCTTCAATTATGCGCGAATATGACCAAGGTGTTTGGGAAGGACATCCTTTTGTTGTAATGGATCATATGACGACTACACTAGAAACTCTAGTACAGGCTGGCGAAATAGAGTTGTACGATTGTTTTCTGTATATATTACAATTATTGTCTGCTGTAAAGCATTTGCATAGTACTGGGTATATTCATAGAGATATCAAACCTTCTAATATCTTTATTAAAGATAGTGCAGCCATATTAGGAGATTATGGTCTTATTAAAAAAGTAGAGGTTGATAATAATAATTGTGATAATGATACTATTAAGGGATATATTGCTATGCCATTTTATTATCGAACACCAGAATTAGTAGCTTACGCCAAAGGAGAAGATAATCCAAGTTTTGAATCCGATTTATTTCAATTAGGTTTAGTTATCGCTTATATATTTACTCGACAAAATGTATTAATGGCAGCAAAGATTATAGATGAGCCTATTCGTGTTAAACCATTTTCAATACACAGAGGGAAATATAGTGGCAAAATTAAGTATGCGTTAAATGGTATGCTTAATATAGACAAAGAGAAGCGTTGGGATTTGGACAAAACGTATAAGTATTTTAGTAAATTATTTATGGAATATGCCAAAGATGATTTAGAATTAAATGGTAAGCAATAACTCTTAACAGTACTATTCCTCGCTCACTTCTTCGGAACTGGGCGAGTTTTTTATGCCTTTCGGCAAATATAGAATGCAGAATTGGACAAATCGTCCAATTCTGCTGTTTTTTCTGGACAAATTGTCCATATTTATGTTATATAAAAGCACTACCTTTGCAGCATGAAAAATCACATCAAATCCGAATCGATTAAGGAGCGAATAAACCATTTGCTCAGTACACAAGCAACTACCAAAACAGCGTTGGCACATGCCATCGAAATGGATGTGTCACAACTGAGCAAACTGCTCAATAAGCAAGGTACAATACCTGTGGATTACATCGAGCCATGGGCTGAATGTCTTGGGATTGATGTCAATGAGTTAATCAACTCCCAACAGACAGTAAGCAAAAAGTGGGTGCGACCACATGCACACATACATCTGGATATAGATGTGGATATCGAATATGTAGAATCAATATTAAAGATATTAGGAGAATTATGAGCAAACAAGATCAAAAAGAACTACGGCAACAGATTGCGTGCGAGTGGTTGCAAGAGAACTACCTTAATTACGGTTCTCTGCGCCACGACATCGTGACGGATAGGCTCCAAATTAAAGCCTACAAGCCTACCCCCTGCCCCTCCCTAAAGGGAAGGGAGGAGGGCGATGGGCTATTGGCAATAGGCAATCGTCAGGAGACTTGGCGAAACCTTACCGACAAGGACATCAACACCATGGTCTGTAACTGCGTCGAAGAGACACAAGTGAATATCTCCGTCACGGAGATGTGGACCGCCCTCAAATCAGATCGAGTACCCTCCGTACACCCCATACGCGAGTGGCTCAACACACTACCACCCTACACACCCGACCAGCCCGATTGGATCGATTGGCTTGCGCAGCAAGTGCATGTGCGCAGTGGCGCACCAGATCGCCCTTCAGGCTGTAGATCGGCACAAGTGCCTGTAGATGGAAGATCGGCTACGCCTGTAGATAATGCTATGTTATTCTCTACAGCGAGTACAACGAGCGATCTTCAGCAATGCGATCCACAGTGTAGCGCAAGCGAAACGATCTACAGCGAGCAACGCGAGCGATCTGAAGCTGACGCATTATGGCGCACCTGCTTCAAGAAATGGTTCGTCGCTATGGTCGCCTCATGGATGCACGACGAGGTAGTCAACCACACTGCACTGGTGCTCGTTGGGCGTCAGGGTATATTCAAGACCACATGGTTGGATCACCTCATTCCGCCTGCATTGCGTGAATACAGCAGCAAGATGCCCCTCAATGGGCAAATCAGCAAGGACGACCGTCTGCGCCTATGCGAGAACGCTATGCTCAATATCGATGAGCTGGATGCCATCTGCGGACGAGAGATGAATATCGTCAAATCCCTCCTCACTTCCACCGATGTCAACGAACGTGCTGCCTATGGTCGCCTCAAAGAACGTCGTATGCGCCTGGCCTCTTTCTGCGCCAGCACCAACAACCGCGAGTTCCTGACCGACATCACAGGCAACCGCCGATGGCTGCCGTTTGAGGTCGAGAGCATACACCCCCCCTTCCATATCACCCTGCCATACGAACGAATCTACGCACAAGCCAAAGCACTTATCGAAGGAGGAACCTATATGTATTGGTTTGATTTAGAGGATATTGAGCAACTCGAAAAGCACAACGAAGATTTCCGTGCACAAGAGAACGAAGAGCAACTGCTGCCTATCCTCTTTGACATACCCGCCGAAGGCAAAGGCGAGTTTATGACTACCGCTGAGATTAGTGACAAACTTGTGAGTTATGGAGGTATCAAGAAACCAATGAGTATTAGACAGTTAGGTATGTTGTTAGCCAAAAGAGGATTCCAGAAAAAGCAAGTCTATTTGTCAGGATGTAATGTCAGAGGTTGGATCGTCTATAAGCGTCAGACCGATGAGATCGAACGCCTCAAAAAGATTGATAGCCACTCTGCAACCTCCCAACCTACCGACCTTTATTAAAATCTCATGCCCGCACGCACGTGAGTTTTATAAAACAGATGGTAGGTTGGGAAGTTGGGATGACTTAAACACAACTATTATCAAAATATAAACTTTATAAATAATTAGAATTATGAAAACAAACCAATTAACTCCAAACGAAATTCGTTTTATCCTGGCAGTTGATGCCACTTGGACCGTACTGCGCCAACCCGTACTCACCAAGATCTACCACGACGAGTGGGCGAGTCTCTATCCACGACCTCTATCCGCCGATGGCAAAGAGCTCACGCTATACGGGTTTGTGTTTAATATCATGTATCAGGAGGTGTAGGCGATGCGCTACCCTTGCGCAAAGGTAGCGCAAGGGTAGCGGAATCACTAGCCTTAACTCACTAAACCTTAAACATTAAACATCAAACACACAACATGAACATTTACATCAAACGCTATCATCATTCGCGTTGGGGAGTCGACGGCGAATGTTTTATTGACAACCAAAAAGCATGCGACTGCGTAGAACATCCTACAGCTTATCTGCCTGCTGGAGAGTACACGATTACCAAGGAAAATTACAGGAACTATTTCGTCCGTGGCAATGGACCAATGAAAAACCTACATGGGGAAATATGCCTAGGACGACATGTTCTGCAAGGCTTTGTACTAGAGACTGCACAGGAGTATTTTAAACTATGCAAACGCATACTCAAAGCACTTAAGAACCACGAAACCATTAGACTTATCATCCAAAACTATGATTAACATTTATTATCGAGAAATCAAAAAGTATCAACTACTCACCAAAGAACAAGAACAACAACTCACCACACTTGTCAAGCAGGGGGACGAACAAGCACGCAAGACACTCATTGAGCACAACCTGCGCTTGGTAACCCATATCGCCCAAGAGTATTACCATCCTCAGATAGAACTATTGGACTTGATTCAAGAAGGCAATATCGGTTTGATAGAGGCAGTGGATAGATTTGATCCTGAGTTGGGGTATAACTTCTCAACTTTTGCCGTTTGGTGGATTAGAAAAATGATTCTACTCTATCTGGGTAAGGACGAGGATAAGGTAAGTCTTGATTTGTCTATTTCAGGGGAAGCAGGGGAGATACTGCACCTAGGTGATACGATCATAGACGAGGAAAACACATTAGGCGGTCAATCCTGCGAGAAACAGGGAGCAAGGCTAGAGCACGAACAAAGCATGCAGCAGATGCGAGAACGAATGGCAAAATTGCCTATGCGAGAAAAAGAGGTGTTAATGATGCTCTATGGTATAGGATTAAAACGGGCTCTAAGTACGCAGGAGGTAGCTAGGTTACAAGGGGTGTCGCCCAGACGTATCCATCAAATTCGTGACAAAGCATTAAGGAGGCTGAAATAGCCTCCTTTTTTTGTACCATACAAAGTCATTCACAGCAGCGTACAAAGTCATTCACAGACTATTCCGAAATTTCACTTTTGTCGTATAATGGTAGTGAGAGGCAAAAGGCGAGAGGACGCTGCGCTATAGGCGAGAGGTGAAAACTGAAAGGGGAAAGGTGAAAACTGAAAGGTGAAAGGCGAGAGGGCGGGCGCTTGCAGTGCAGTTTAGAGGCGAGGATGACCCGAATATATTCGGGATAATAGACAAACAAAAGAAAAGAAAAAAAGATTGGCGCGCAATCTAAATAAACAATTAACCATTAAACCTAAATCTTAACACTATGAGTAAATTCAAACCCATGGAGCTTATCGACAAGATGTCGGGGAAGTTCCACAGCAAGTCCAAGTATTACGCCGCAGAGAAGTACGGCACCCAGTACACCGGTCTAGTCGGTGAGATCACCGTACCGCCCACCGAAAAACAAGTCACTAACCGTGAGAAATTCACTACTGCTCGCGCCAATGCAGCGGCACTCACCGAGGAGCAGATAGCCGCTTACCGCGAGGCCTTCCGTAAGTCCCCTGGCAAGTACAAGTCCCTCCAAGGCTACATCTTCGCCATGGAGTACGCGAAAATCGGCGAGTAAGCCTTAATTAACGCCCACGGATAACACGGATATAACACGGATTCTAGATACATCAGTGAGATCGCGGGATCCCCGATAAGTCTCGTGGACTTATGGGGTGCTTTCGTGGGAAATATTAACTATTAATTATTAACTACCTTAACTATGGCAAAAATTGATTATTCATTCCCTGTGGAGAAAGTCCACGGCAAGATCTCCAAGAAACACAAAATCGGCTTTGCACACCGCACTGCCTCTGGTGTGAACTACAGCACCGCTTACGGCAAACGCCGCACCAAACCAAGTACCGCCGAAATCGCTAACCGCGAGAAGTTCAAGGCTGTTGCTCAAGCTGCACAAGCACGTTTGATCAACCCAGAGTACATCCAACGCGACCAGTACGGCTTCAGCAAACAAACCAAGTACACCACCCTTTGGGGCTATGTCTTCAACGAGGTGTATCAGAAGTCGGAGGCCAAGCGGTCT
>JAZQTO010000053.1:0-18063 GCA_045630805.1 Paludibacteraceae bacterium | reverse complement strand
CTATATCCCAGTGTAGAGGAAAAAGCCGCCATGTTGCTATATCTGGTAACAAAAAACCACTCATTCAGCGATGGAAACAAACGAATTGCTGCCACATTGAAGTCGGATCGTAGCCATGTCGTTCTGTGAGCCAAGGAGTTGTAGTGGGGATTTGTCTTCCTAAGACCGCTTGGCCTCCGACTTCTATATCCCAGTGTAGAGGAAAAAGCCGCCATGTTGCTATATCTGGTAACAAAAAACCACTCATTCAGCGATGGAAACAAACGAATTGCTGCCACATTGTTCTTGTGGTTCTTAAATAACAACAAAATACTTTACAACTCCGATGGTAGCAAACACATTGCAGATAGTACACTTGTTGCCTTAACGCTGATGATTGCTGAAAGCAAAACCGAAGAAAAAGACGTGATGGTGAAAGTAGTTGTAAACTTAATTAATCAAAGAAATTAAAATACCTATTTCAAAAAATACAGCATATGAGTACAATTTTATCAAGACGTCCATTATATGTGGACAAAAATATTCCGCAAAATATTTTGGTAAACACAACACTTCCCGCGTGTTCTAGATACCTTTGACCCTCCGCTTTCTCTAATCTTCGGCACAAAACCACATCCGTGCCGAAGATTTTTGCAGTATTATTATAGAGACATGTCCACATAGGACACCACCAAATTGACAATATAGATTATTATATTTTTTGTTTTGTCCACTAATGCAGTTACTGCATTCATTTGGGCAAACAAAAAATAATTCTAGAATTGTCATTAATTGTCGATTAAATTGACATAAATTGTCTTTACTATCAATTTCTCGGTCACTACATGTTATAAAATTTCTGCGCACAGCACGTAGGAGCATATTTATTCGCAGCAAAAAAGCCACCGAAAGCCAAGAGATCTCCCAGAGCTCTCCTATGGTGGTCGCCTACCTTACAAAAGACCTATTGGAGGAATATTTTATACAAATCTCACCAATAAATCACCATTTCACAAACCAGAACTTGCATATCTGCGATATTTTTTGTACCTTTGCAGGCAAATTTGGATACAACTATAATTTTTGGAGATAGCAATATGACTCCTTTTAATAACGAGAAATACATCCGCATACAGTCGGAGCATATCAAAGAGCGTATTGCGCAGTTTGGTAATAAGCTTTACCTTGAACTCGGTGGTAAACTCTTCGATGACTATCATGCTAGTCGCGTATTACCTGGTTTTCAACCAGATAGCAAACTGACGATGCTTACCCAACTCCGTGATACCATGGAGATTGTCATCGTCATCTCTGCTGCCGACATCGAGAAGAATAAGGTACGCCAAGACTTAGGTATCACCTACGATGTGGATGTATTGCGTCTTAGAGAGGAGTTCATGAACCAAGGATTCCTCGTTAACTCCGTGGTTATCACTCACTACAGCGGTCAAGTGTCGGCACAAAACTATAGCCAACGCCTAGAGCGCCTCGGTATCAAGACCTACTTCCACTACACCATCGAAGGCTATCCACATAATGTGGCACTCATTGATTCGGCGGATGGCTTTGGCAAGAACGATTATATCGAGACTACTCGCCCATTGGTGGTAGTCACCGCTCCTGGTCCTGGTAGCGGCAAAATGGCAGTTTGCTTGAGCCAGCTCTACAACGAGCACCAACGAGGCAACCAAGCAGGATATGCCAAGTTTGAGACTTTCCCCGTGTGGAATCTCCCGCTCAAGCACCCAGTCAACAAAGCATACGAAGCAGCTACGGCTGACCTCAACGATGTGAATATGATTGACCCATATCACTTGGAGGCATATGGAAAAACGGCAGTAAGCTATAATCGCGACTCGGAGATTTTCCCTGTATTAGATGCCTTATTTACAGGTATTTATGGACATAACCCATACAAATCACCAACCGACATGGGCGTGAATATGGTGGGCTTCTGCATCGAAGATGATGCGGCATGCCAAGAGGCAAGCAAGCAGGAGATTATCCGTCGCTACTACCATGCGCTGAACGATTTTGCCAACGGCGATATTAGCGAAGCCGTAGTCAATCGTATTGGTCGTTTGTTCCAGCAAGTAGGTATATCCACAGCCGACCGCAAAACCACAACCGCCGCTAACGAACGCAAAGAACGTGATAATAGTATGGCAGTGGGCGCGATTGAGTTGCACGATGGTACCATCATCACAGCTGAAGCCTCTCCCCTACTCGGTTCCAGCGCAGCACTCTTGCTGAATGCGACGAAGTACCTCGCAGGCATTGATCACGATGTGAAGCTTATTCCACAGGAGATGATTGAGCCTATTCAACACACCAAAATAAACTACTTGCGCGGTCGTAACCCCCGCTTGCATACGGATGAGGTGTTGGTGGCATTATCCGTCCTCTCTTTGCACGACGAGAACTGCCGTAAGACTTTGGATGCTTTGCCACAGTTGTCAGGCTGTCAGGTTCATTCTACGGTGATGTTATCCGAGGTGGATCGCAAGATCTTCCGCAAGTTGGGTATTGAGCTTACCTGTGATCCAGTGAGGAAGTAGTGGTTGATGTCGCTCTTGAGCGAATTAATGTCACCAAGTATTCTTATTTTTGAAAGACAATTAACATCAATTAAGATGACAATTAATGACAATTCCAGAAACATATCATTTTTGTTTTTAGTCAAAGGAATGCGTCCCGCATTGGTGACTAAAACAAAATTGATAGATTAACAAGAAAATAATTATTTTGTTTTGCATACCTAAGCAGCAAAGCCGCTTCTTATATGCAAAAACAAAATACCCTACCTGAATTGACAGTAATTGACAAAGTAAATTGACAACAATTGTCTTATGAATATACGCTTTGCGTAGTTTCAAGGATATTAGCCATCGTTGCTTCTCGCAACTTGTTTAGACCTTTATCTACGATGCTGTTCCTCTCGCCTATAGCCTCAACGAGGCGTCCTATAGCGCAGCGTCCTCTCGCCTCTAACCTCTCGCCTATCGCCTCTCGCCCGAAGGGCTCACTTAAACTGCTCCCAGAAGGCAGTGTTCTCTTGGTTTTGCTTTGTCTCCTTGGCAGAGGCGGGATAGTTCTCAATGAACCAAGTGAGGAACTTCGCATAGTCGATCTTCTCGCTAAGCATCTTTTCGCGGCGGGCAGCAAAAAGAGCTTTGCGTTCATCAGCTGGCATAGCCACAAGGGTTTCAACGGCGCTATAGAGCGCGTTGGTGCCGCTAGGTTGGAGCGATCCATCGTTGCGACGGATGGGGCTGTCTTCGGTGAGTACAGATGCATGGATGCCATAGCCGAGTTCGTAGGTATCTTCCAATTCGCGTAGGTAACCAATGCGTCCCACAAAATCGTTGAATCGCACAAATGGTGTACCGAGTACTCCTGCTTCAGCAGCCATGGTTTGGCTGTCGCCTATGTAGAGCGAAGCGAAGGCCATGACGTGGTGCATGTCAAGCGGATTGATGCGAATACGGTAGGGTTCGAATTGTGGTTCGAGTTCGCGTTCGGATGTGATATAAATCTGTCCGTGAGGCGAAAGTATATCCACCAATCGCTGTGCCACTTGGGTGTTGATACCTTTGATACCATCGTCGTGGTGGGCATTCAAAGAAGCAAAACGAAGAATAAAATAGGGTTTGTTAGTATCCATACCATATCCTTCTACTACTGACTTATCTGCCTTGAAATGATTAGGGTGCAAATATGCCAGTTCGTGATAGGATGGATAGTGTACGGTATGTTTTTCCAGTGGAGTATTATCGCATACAACAGGCGACAATAGCGTTTGCATGAACGGGCCAGCAATTTTCGCAAAAGCAGGAACAACTGCTATATCATCCTCGCCGGTATTGACGGAGTATCTACCTAGTAATCTAGATACATGTGCTACCTCAGGAGTTGAACCGCTAAGGATATTGATCTTATGTTTGATGCTGAATCCAAGAATTTTCCAATCGCGCACCACCATATCCCAGAGTACACCTATTTTGTTTTTGCGGTGGGCAATAGGGAGAATATTATGATAGGGAATTTGACTGTTCTGACAGAGTTCTTCCAAGATATCCTTGGTCTTTATCAGCACATGCACCTGATGACCGTGGTCTTGCCAGTTCTTGATCGCATTTTTGTATAGATGAAAATGCGCTGGGTGGCTAAGTTGAACCAGTATATTCATACTATTTCATTAAGGATCTAATATTCACTTGTTTTATTTCATGCTTTAGCGAGCAAATCGTGTACTCAGGTACATCCTTTTCCACAGTTATACCACTAGAAACCACTGCATATTTGCCTATCGTTACACCTGGCATTATTGTACAACGTACAGCTACAATAGCATTCTCACCAATCACTACCGGCTTTACCTCTGCTGCAAATACATTTTTCCATGTCTCGAATGGGTTAAAATGCGTTAAAATCATCGACTCTGCATTTACACTTGCTCCGTCATAAATATAGATAAACTCAGGGTACATATTGTCTAAAAAACAATATCTACCAATATACACTCCTTTACCTATATGGCATCCTCTCCAACGATGGAATAAAACACGTAGCGAATTTATTGGACATGTATACGCCCAATGACTCAATATAGTATTAAGCACCTTTCTACATGACTGTTTGAGCGTACGTTTCGGGTGCCCATACGGGATTCGTATAGATTTTTTAATTACCCAATTTTGACAAGTTGACATATTACTATATTTTAGTGGTAATAATCTCTTTTACATCTTGGTAACTTATCATACGTCCAATCTCTTCTGGCTCTAACGATATACCAAATTCCATTTCAAGTTCAACAACCAAATTTAGATGATTCATAGAATCCCATGCTTTACAAGTTTTTTGCGAGCATGTAGTGCCAATGGTTGCATCATCAAACACATTGCGTAATATTGATAGCAATCTTTCTTCCATAATCGTTATTTTATTGTGAAATAATCTTCAATCTGTAAATCTAAATCTGACATTGATATTTTATAAGATTTACCAGCATTATCTGTGGTCACACATTCAAACCCTAATTTATCATAAAACGAAGCAACCTGTGCATTTTTTTCGGTGGGATAATATTCTGCAAAGACAATAGAATTGTTTGGTAAAAAAGATAGTACATGTTTTACGTATGCATATTCTATTCCTTTGCCCAATATTCTACAACTTAACAATAGTGTATCAATTCCCCATCCTAGTTCATTAGGCAATAGGATCATGCAACCTGTTATGCCATTGTCTCCAAATTTATCTGCCACAGATAGTGTGTATATACGAGCATCTCTAACTATTAATCGTTGGATGTCGTCTTCTGTATATCGTTTGGTAGTAAGATTAAACTGATTGGTTTTTTGAGTCATTTGCGCCACTCGTTTCAGAGTCACTTCATTAACAGGTTGAATTGTTAGTTCGATATTCAGCGAACGCACAAAATCCTCAAAAGATGTAAATTGTGATTGCTGTTGTTGACGCAATGCATTTTGATGATATTGCTCCGTCTTGTTTTTGTCCTCCTCAGTAATAGAATATACTTTGAAGTATTTTTCTATCAATTCCTTGTATAGCATGGGCAAATCATATGGATTTGAAGACCATTCCGGCACTTCTACCATGGGCAATAATTGACGTATCAATTCGCGCTCGGTGGGATTATCATCTATGAAAACAATGCTATCCAATCCAATATTTAACTCCTTTGCAATAGATTGGATATTAGTAGCTTTGTCTTGCCAATTAATCCGTTTGGCTACAAAATCCTCTTCTTTTAGGATTATTTCTGTTCGTTTATTCCAAAGTTCCTGAACATCCGCTTCATTATTTTTGCTGCATAGTGCAAGTATTACCCCCGATTCTTTTAATTGTTTCAATCCTTCTTGCCAGTGAGCAAAAGCTTTACCCGGATAATCGCCATCAAACGATATTCCCTCTACGCCATCTTCGCCTAATATACCAAACCATAATGTATTATCTAAATCCAATACAAGGCACTTCTTACGTTTTAATGCAATGCGATCTTGCTGCTTCGTGAACCATTGATGGAAATCATTTGCCAATTTAGGGTTAAGTGGCATTTGATAAAGGTAATAAAATTTCCAGTCTATCAGTTCCGTCAATGGATACCGGTTCGTAAAATCTTCAAAATCAATAACTTTGACATTGTTTTTCTCTTGCGCCAAAGAATATGCAGTGCTATTAAAATGCTCTATTGCCTGTGACAAACGTATATCACTCATTATTACATTCGGAACACCAGTATTCACAATCGTAATAATATGAAATGGTTTGCAACCTATTTGCTTAGCAATATATTGCAATTTATCGGCAAATAGCATTACTTCATCAACTAACTGGCTGATAGTATATTTTATAGGTATTTGATACCACCACAAATATGCATCAGCATCTGGTATACTAGAAAAATCATTATATCCAGAATATTGATACTCACCGCGCAGGAAACGCTCTATCGTATTATTTCGGAATACGTATGTCATCCTTTGTATTCTGTCAAAGTTGATATCTTACAATTTGTGAGATTAACTAGTGCACTACCCCAACTAAGGCCTGCGCCAAATCCAGATAGTACGACCTTATCTCGTTGTGGATAGCCATTCTTCAATTCAGACACTATCGTTAGAGGAATAGATGCAGAACTTGTATTGCCATATTTTTGAATGCTATATGGAGTTTTGTTTTTATCAAATTTCAGCCACTTTGTAAAGAAATTGGTCATAAATCGATTCGCTTGATGATAAATCAACAAGTCCACATCATTCATATTGAATCCAGCATAAGTAACAAGATTCTTAACATCTCTAGGTTCTTCACTAATACCAAAGTTAAATACTGCCATACCATCCATACGGAATTGTAGTTGATTACGAACATCTCCATTATCATCCGTTTCTTCTACAAAACTATCAGGTGTTGTAGGCTGTCTAAAACCTCCGTGAGGAATCATCATAACTTCTGCTCCAGAGCCATCTGAATGTAGATTAAACCATGATTCCCCGAACTCACCTTTCTCAATTAATGTAGCAGTACCTGCATCGCCGAAGAGAGGTGTATTCACTTTATCTTGACGAGAAACGATTTTGGACATTGTCTCTCCCACAAGCAATAATACGCGGTTGATTGTTGGCATATTAGCATATACATATGCCGTGCTCAACCCATATACATATCCGGAGCAAGCTAGATTGATATCAAAGCATAATGTATCTTTGGATAATCCTAATCGATTTTGTAACATAGGTGCTGTTGCTGGTTGATGATAGTCCGCAGTCTGTGACACAAAGATAAGAGCATCTATCGTACTACGATCTATTTGATTATCTTCCAACAATTGCTCAGCTGCTTGATAGCACAAATCAGATGAGCATACATCAGAAGGTGCTATACGACGTTCCTCTATGCCTATGTTATTGATGGCTTTTTGTATATCTTCTTCCGACATAAAATAGCCCAAATCTGCATTACGCTCAATCTGTTGTGGTACACATGCTGCAATAGCACTTATACCAATATTTTCAAATTTCAATGTAGCCATATCTTAACTAAATGATTGAGTATCCTCCATCTACAACTAATTCTGTACCTGTTACATAGCTGCTTGCATCTGATAGTAAATAAATGACAGCATATGCGATTTCTTCGGGCTGTGCAAAGCGTTTCAAGGGAAATTGTTTAGCCGTTTCTGCTAATTGATCCTCCGTAACATTCGCAGTCCTTATCATGGGTGTATCTGTTGTTCCAGGCAATACACAATTCACACGTATTTTCTTGCCGGCCAAATCTATAGCCATGTTTCGAGCCATACCTACTAATGCACTTTTAGAACCACTATAAATTGTGTTTCCAGCATGCACTACTTTTGGACCATCTACACTGCTTATAAACACAACTGAAGCACCTTTATTTAACTTCTTACGCTTGATTATTTCTTTTACAAGAAGTATTGGTCCAAAGCAATTTACCTGAAAAACCTTATCTACATCTTCAGCAGAAATGAATGTATATGGAGTCATATTAGCTATTCCTGCACATGCCGCTATACCATCTATTACAGGCATATTATCCAATAATTCATTCCATGTGCTGATATCCGCCAAATCAACTGCATAGTCACAGTTTTCTCGTCTTCCCAATGTAAGTACATTAGCTCCCATCTGACGGCATATTTCTGCAGTTGCTTTTCCTATACCAGATGACGCACCTGTTATTAAAATGGTTTTGCCTTCTATCGTAAAAGGGTTATGCATATCATTATAAATGAGATGAAACTACATCGTATAACTCTTGGATAGTATTTGCATTGCGCATCTCTTCAGCTGTTAGTGCCACGCCATATTCTTCCATAACCATTGCCATAATAGCCAAGGCAAGAAACGAGGACCACTCTTCTAGCGAGCGAAACTCGGTTTCTGGTGCAAAAACCTCCAACTCTGTTTCATCAAATTGATTCGCAAAATT
Organism: Paludibacteraceae bacterium; assembly: GCA_045630805.1. Taxonomy (GTDB): domain Bacteria; phylum Bacteroidota; class Bacteroidia; order Bacteroidales; family Paludibacteraceae; genus Colicola. The sequence continues at coordinate 9,600 of JAZQTO010000053.1, read as the reverse complement.
TACTACAAATTCTTTCATTTCCATGTTTCTGTTATTTATCGTAATTAGTTAATATTCATATTTTTGTGCGCAAAGGTAGTATTTTTTCTTGGATTATGCAAGTTTTTAGCTTTTTTTCTTTCCTCACGCTGCGTTAAAGTCATAATTGCAGGTTGTTAAATGATCTATTTTAAACAAAAATCAGTTGTTATGTTTTTAAGTCAAGAATGTTAAGAATAATTATGAATGTTTCAGTTGTTGTACTTTGTTTTGCTCTAATTGTGCAACTCGTTGCAGAGAGAGCAAAACAAAAGTACTTTTCTATATCTAATCTTTTGTCTTGCTCACCAATGCAAGGTATTGCATTCATTTGAGCAAAGACAAAAATGGTCATGTTATTCTTATTTATTCTTAAAGCGCAGCGTATTCTTGACTAAATTAATGTTTAACAACTAATATTATTTTCTCCGCTTCAACCATCTAACACCCATTTTACCAATCCAATACAGCAATGGTTTGCGAACATACAAAAACCTCCCATGCTCCACGAGTTCGCCTCCGAACTCGGCTTTGAAGTCACGTACACCATATGCTTCCTCGGGTTTGCCCGCTCCCATCATATCAAAGATTTGGCAGCCTGATTCAGCGGCATACTTGATACCCAAATAAGTAGCATAGCAAGATGGATAGATATGGTCATATACCCCATCCTCGCCACAAGCAAACCACTCGTAGAGCGCTCGGTTGGGCAGTTCCACACACACGGTTCCGCCGATGATACGTCCTTGGTATTCGGTAAGGATGAACCTTGCATGCTCAGTACGATGGAGTTGTTCAAAGAAGTTCCATGAGAATAATGGTGTCTTGACTTTGGTAGTATATAGATTCTGAAGAATCTGGTAGTACTCCTTAACCTGTGCTGTGGTGGGTTGATATACAGGTGTCACACCATCACGGATGGTGGTACGTATATCTCGTTTGCGGCTCTTGCCTAGGTTTTTGTCCACTACTTCTACCGAACTAGTGTCCACATGGAAGTTGAGGTGTGGTTGGTAGGCGAAACCGTTTGCCTCAAAAATATTTCTCCATTTCGAGTAGTCATGGAAATTCCTACTCTCAATGTAGATAGGTGTAAGCCTACCCCCACCCCCTCCCTGAAGGGAAGGGAGTTTTGTTAAAGAGGTCAGCAAAGCACTAAGTGCTTCGTCGCTAATGTCATTAGCGAGCAGGGGTCCTCCGATGATAATCGCGCGTCTAGTTAAAAACTGTTTGAGAGGATTGCGCTCAAGCGTGATGTAGCCCACTATCACGCCTACTAGCCTATCCCCTGCCCTTACCTGGAGGGAAGGGAGATTATTCAAGGTGTCTGTTATCTTTTGGATAACAGCATCGGGATTGCAGAGCAATTCTTCGTTTTTGAAACGGAGTTCAGTATAGCCCAATCGTTGTAAATGCGCTGTACGTGCCTTATCATATTCTTTTTGTTGTGGGTCATTATGATACCCACCATCCAATTCTATAATCAACCCCTTATCCAAACAAATAAAATCTACTATATAGTCTAGTATGATATGCTGGCGACGGAAATGATAATCGATATTGTTACCCTTTAGCATATCCCATAGTACAGACTCTGCTTCTGTAGGATTCTTACGATTATTCACCGCATTCTCCTTTAACAAATCATATTGTGTACTATCCGCAGTATGCGCACCCCAAGTTTTTGCAAAACTTGCGTGCTCCCCTCCTTTTAGGGAGGGGCTGGGGGTAGGCTGAAAATCCTTCCCTTCAGGGGAGGATTTAGGAGAGGCTAGCACTCCTACAGCAAATGGAGCAAGTTCGGTACTAACCGACGTATAAAATTCATACGCCTCGGGCGTTTGGAACCATGTGGCGTAGGGCGAGCGGTCAATAAGCGCTTGCCATTGTTGTTGGTCAATTTGGTAATATGTTAGTACTTTAATCATTCTTTTATAATTTCAGGACAATTATTAGTCCATTCCAGGAACGGACGTAATGTCTTTTCGTTGTATGGAACAAAGGTCTTGGAATGTCCAATCAAAACAACATCAACATGAGATAGATTTTCTCGTTTCGCACGATGTATAATATTTTTCATCATACGAATGAGTCCACGACCATTCACTTGATTGAAGTCCATCTTTAGTGGACTTTTTACAAAGAAACTACGCAAGGACAATTTGCGGTTGTCGTTTTTATTAGCAATTTGCTGTACTGTAGATATAGAAGCGGACTCATTATGCTTATGTTTATGGAATCTCGCGCGTACCATACGGAAGATACGTATTGGGCTAATAAAATTCCAAAATGGACGCATCTCGGTATAGATAGGCATCTCTATGATTTGTCCATTAGGATCTAACAGGTTAATATCTTGTGATGACGCTTTGTACGAGAGAAGATTATCATGTGCATTGCGATAGTCATAGCATACATTACCGCCTTGACAACCACCTTTATATACCGATGTATCGTGAGTTATACCATGTTCAACAAGTACGCGATATAGATTTGGTGTAGGCATCATACTCCAATTTGCGGCTCGATAGAGCCATACTTTGTAGTCGGATTTGATAGGTTTAAGTAATGTTTCTAGGTATTCTACGCATTGACCAACCATCTCATCTATACGTTCGTAAGAGAGTGCAGCCATATTGTATTCTTCAATACATTGATCAAAGTGTACGCCATTCCATTGTGCCTTGAAATAGGATGAATGAATATGCAATTGCACATCGTGACCGCGATGAATTACATCACAAAGTTGTTGTTCAATCTCTGCCACATAGAAATCATCTTTTCCTGTTTCCTCCTTATATCGTTTAAAGCAGAGAATCTCTGCAACATCTGCCATAATAGTCACACGCTGACCATAGCGCTCTAGCATATCCATAAGACGATATGTTGGCTCTACTAGCAATTCTATCGGATTGCCATCGCCATTACCATGTATTTCGTAGTCTAATGTGAAATATAGTTTATAACGCATAAAACTCAAAGTTATAGTTTAGTACTAAACAATCGTAACAATTTTCGTTGAGAAAGTATAAAATTCAGTAGTATATACTTCCATTTATTAATTATTATTTTGCCGCAATCAAACTCAACATACTCACCACCAAAACTGCGTTTAAATGCATATACACCATAGGCTGGATGGTCTTTGCTAGGTTGGGTAGGCACTCCGCCCATATCAAAATATTTTATTCCTAATTCATTGCAATAGCTGATTGATTTCCAAAGAATGAATGCAGAACAACTATATTTCTTATTCAGTTCATAATCACTTCCACCAGAATAATAGTACACCGTTTGCCCAGATTGCACCATTAATGCCACAGTAGCAACTCGATTATCGGCCTTTCCAACAAATAAAATCGTGTTATTGTTCAAAAATAAACTTCGAAAAAAGTTATCCGATTTAAGCAACATAGATGCTTTAGCATGGTTTTTAATAGCATGTTGTTGTGTCTGTTGCCTTAGTCGTTGAAAGTCGGATAGATAGACTAAGGATTCCTCCCCTCTGCACACCAAAAACTCTACTCCACTTTTCTCCCCTTTTCTAATACAGTTTCTCTGTTTAGATTCTACTAATTTCCAAAGTTCGTCCTCTGTTTTTTGCAATGGTGTCAAGAAAGTTGCATTCTGCCCAATCTTATCTATTTGTAAGTACCCTTCTCTTACCCAATGAGTAAGATTGAGCATCGTAATACCCTCATTTTGGGCATGAAGTTTAATAGTATTTATTAAAGTATCATGATATGCATTATAATATTCTAGATTCTCAAACACAGGATATGAATCAAAATATACGGACTTAGTAATCCATTTTGCTAACGGAATATTGCCTCTTAGATTACCTACCCATCCGCCTATTACTATATCTCCTATACAGACCACATCACCCCACAAGTTGGTATTAAAACTTTCAGGTAACATAGGATTACCCCATTTAGTTGTTTGTACTAGATGGTAGTATGATGGATATAGTTCTTTAGTGATTGGTAATATTTTTATTTCTTGTTGCATATATCTGTGTATATCATGTATATTGATTGTACTATATTAACGTCGATGTATTTAGCATCCAATTTCGTTTCATTAAGATGACCAATAGAGATCGCTTGCTGAAGTTTAGATACCACATCCTCTACCTCGTACGTAGATACAAATGAATTCTTTACTCCATTTATAACTTCTGCTGCATCTCCTACATCTGTAGAAACAACTGGACATCCACTTGCTATCGCCTCTTTCACAAACTGTGGACTTCCCTCTGTAAATGAAGTTAGTATGCCACAATCAACGGCACTATATAGCATAGGTACTTGCTCTCTATTGTATCCGTAGAATTCTAATAATTCTGCATCCTTATTCAGACCTTCTACTGCTGCTTTTGCAAGTGGGTAGTTCTTAACATAATCGGCAAACTCTTTTGAAAACAATATATATATCTTATCTTGTTTCATTCCTAATACTTCTCTGCAAGTCTGTTTGTCCATTGGATAAAAGCGTTTAATATCCACACCGCAAGGTATAACTTCAGCATTGATAGGTTTTCCTGCTATATCCATCAATTTTTGAGATACGAAAATATTCTTTTGAGATAGTCTAATAGCTATCCTCGACAAAACACGTACTTTAGGTTCATTTATATCGCTACCGTGATAGGTAGATACTACAGGTACTTTTCGCTGTAAATTGGCTATCAAGCAGCACAAACCATAGTGTGCATGAATTACGTCTGGCTGATAGTCAGCAATATCACGCATCATGCGTCGCCATGCTTGAATATATGATTTTGCCCCTCCACCTTGTACGAAACAGATACGAAACTCACAACCGAGTTGCTTGAGTCCTTGCATCTGCTCGTAGATGAATGGCGCCACATAATCCGTATATGGCGCATAGTATCTATGACTGCATATTAGTAGTATTTTCATATTCTTTGGTTATGTTTGAAAGACGAACTATAATCAATTAAATCAACAATTAAAATCAATTATCTTTCAATGGTTATTATCTCCTTCTCGCTTTGCTCGAGAAATCTTAAGTAAATCTAAATAAATCTTTTTTTGTAACAAAAATACGCTTCGTTACACTCGCTACAAAAATAATTAAAAAATCAATAGTTTTTTGGTGGTAATGACTTTCGTCATTTTTGTCTTAAAGTATTACTTCTTTTCGCTCATGCAAGCATGGACTCATTAACTAATCCTTTAATCCACCATATCTGCTTCAAAGCAGCTATTAACCACCAAATAATTTTAAATGCTCTTCGAACTGTTTCAAGGATCATCCTACTAAAGTAGGTAATGGTGAGCAAATTTTTCGTAACTGCTTCGCTGTTACTCTATGTTCCATTTGAGATGTAACAAAATTTGCAATCTTACAAATGGGCGGCAACTAAAGTTGCATTAAATAGTATCGACTTTGAAGCATCGCAGATAGAGGTCTTATAGGTTGCGAGGAGCAACGCTGACCACCGGAGGTATGCAATCAATCTGCTAAATCATTCCACGCCCCGCGAGTTTAAACCAGTTCCACGCTATAGCCGCAATAAACATCAGCACGCACCAATATTTAAAATATTGCTTTATCCACGGATACTGATTCATGATGCTTATACCATAGGCCGCAAACATTAGCGACAAGGGTAATATCGGCAAGTGAAACCGCTCCGATTGGGCAAAACTGGAGAATACTAACACTACAAGATATCCACACAATACCGCCAATGGCAACACATGCTTTCGCCATTTACCACTTAAGAGTAACACAAAGAGCGCCATAATAGTAAAGTAGGAAGTGATATTCTTTATGAAGTTGCCACCATGGATTATCATCTGGTTCTCTTGTCCTGGAATATCATTCATAGTAGGAAATGGAATGGTAAAAATCATCGGTGCAAAAACGGCAGCACCCGCGTATTTGGCAAATTTCTGTGTCATACCTTTACCCACATTACGCACCGACCGCCACTCCATATTAGCTTGTTGTCCCGATCCACCCGTTTCTATCATCTGCCTTACTTCCGTTCCAACACTCGTACTCGTTAGGAACATTGTTACCGCAAATATTCCTGCTATTACAATCAATACAGCACGCTTACCAAATCCCGACACGCGCCCTGTGGTTAGCAACAAAGCACAAAAGAATGCGGCCACCAATGTCGCTGCCAATGCAGTACGAATCATAAAGAGCGCCAATGGTATCAACAGTACTAAAATAGTCTGTATGGCTTTGAGTTTAGGTTGGCGCAATAACCAGTCTGCCCGCTCTACAAATAGCATAGCCAAAAATACCATCTCCACTTCTTTTAGTTGGAAAGAGCAATAGTATATCAAGTTAGGCATAAGCATACAAAAGATACCCACCATACGTCCAGTAGTTTCTCCAAAATTTCTAGATGCCACTTTATATATTAGTACTGCAGTCCATGCACTCCATATTGCCTTAATAATACGTGCAATTAATACGCTATCGCCAAAGATCCAATATATAATACTTAGATATATCGGATATCCCATATCAGAGAACGCAATATCTCCTGAATATGAAATAATCTTATTGTAAATATTCCAATCCCCTCCTCTAATAAGATTTGCCCCATAATGCCCAATTTCATCGTAAAACAACTCATCTCCTGCATCTATAGAGAAAGCAGTTCCTGTCCATTGGTTGTATAGGAGATAGGAAATAAGCACCCATACTACACGTAGGGCAAAAGCACTCCAAAAGAGTTTCTTGGCAAATGTAGCAGGGCGCAGGTTAATCCAAAGTTTAGTTTGTTGATTGGCACAATAGAAAAAGCCAACTACACTAATGATACCAAAAATCCACCATTTCCAATTGAGAATATGACTACTATATAATAGTGTACATGCGAATATAGCAGCAAAATAAGTGGTTATTGCTGTATTAGTTATTGATTGAGGTACGAAGCCTATCCTCATCCTCTCCGTAAAGGGAAGAGCATTTATTCTACGGCGATTAGGAAGGGATGCAATAGGCTTTTGTGATAATGGATTTTTCATCTTATACAATTAACAATCAATCTTTTAATTTGAATCAATAAATTTATACATTCTCTTACTATCCACCAATTGCGTATTCCGCCTTTCTTTCCATCCACCCAACTACCAGCAAAGCGATGGATACAATAAGTATTCTTTGATTTACGCATTACTCGTGTAGAAGTTATTGGCGAGAAATAGTCGTGGGTATATACGCGCAATCCCCACTGCGGTAGATATTGTATTTTTCGCTCATGCTGCATGCCACCCTCTACCATCTTTGCGCCCAATCGCTGTACATTGGTCGTCATATCCAAAGTACCATCCTCTCGCAGAAAATGTGCATCCTCATAGGTAGATAGCATATCCTTTATCCATTGGCAATGCGCCTCACAACCCATCACGCAAGTTCCTGGCAATAATGCTAATGATTCTTCTAGTCCAATAAATGCAGTATCATCCAATAATGGATCAAAAGAGCATAATACCTCTACATCTGTATCTAGATACACTCCACCCTCTTGCTCTAATGCCCATAGACGGACGTAATCGCTTACGAAAGCATATTTCTTAGCAGCATATGCCTCTTGTACATATTGTGGCGCAGAAGTAATATCAAAGTTATCCTCAGACCACAAACGCATTTCGTAGTTAGGAAGATGGTTCTTCCAGCTCTCAATGCATTTGACCACCAACTCGGGCATTTGGTCTTTTCCAAACCAACAATAATGTATTATTTTAGGTATCATAATATATATCCTGCTAGCCTAACGGCTCACGAAATCTTATTAATCTTTTTTTAAAACAAAAATACGCTCGCTTTGCTTGCTACAAAAATTACGGGCTAGCGCCCTTTAAAAATATTTCGGTTGTTATATTTGGTGTTATGGCTGTCGCCATCTTGTATCGCTATATCTGCTGACTCACTTAAGCAAGCTTAGATTCGTCATCATCTCACCGATACCATATCTGCTATTGCAGCTATTACACACCAAATAACTTCCAATGTTCTACGACTTATCAATGATCAATCCTACTAAAGTAGGTATTGGGTGGCAAATTTTCCGGTATTAATCATACCTCTGAGTCTAATACGTTAGACAAAATTTGCAATCTTATAAATGGTCTGCAGCATGCTGCGAAAGTTTGTATTGACTGCCAAAACCGAAGGTACTAAATATCTAAAAGGTTGCGAGAGCAGCGATGACCACCGGAGGTACGCAATCAAGTTATAATTAACTCATCATCTTATCAGTGTCTCGCACTTTTAAGCTATAAATTCTTTGCTTACACCAACTTCCCCACGTCATCATCAGCTTTTTTACCTTTAGCATCCATATCGGTGTTCCGTATATCCGCTTTATCTTATCGGGTTGTTTGTCCCAATCTACTTTCGTTAACTCCTTAGCTGCCTGATTGTGATATTCCTTACTCATCCAATAATCTAGCAAGCCGTTTACGCGATGTTTGTTTAGCAAACGACGCCAATCGTCGTTTGTTGGTTTATAGGTTATAGGTGATAGGTTATAGGCATTGGTATCAGTTCTGCTGATTTCCTCACCTTTAATCTTTAAACTCTCATCTATCAACTCCTTCATATTGAAGAGCATATGATGCTCCGGAGCATGGAGATTTCTCGTCGCTCTCAACGTCGCTGGTACATCGTTGTTATACCAAGCTAGTGCCTCATTCATGAAGGCCACCGGATAATGCATTGCTGTCTTTGCCCACAATAAGAAATCTTCACCCAACTTGATACCTATAGGAAATCCTCCCATCTCCTCAAACACTTTTCGTTGTATCATTGCTGCCCCCGTCCAGATGGGCATCGCGTTGCTCTCGTAATACGCTTTGGGATAATTGATATATCCCGTAGGTATATTGAGCGCCACATGTGTCTTACCCGGTTTGTAATACACATAGTTACATGCATATAGTCCCGCCTCAGGATAATCCGCTATCAGTTGCACCATCTTTTCCAGGTACGTAGGCTCCCACCAGTCGTCGGCATCAAGGAAGGCGAGGTAGTCGCCGTGCGATTGCGCGACGCCAGCGTTGCGAGCTGCGCTGACTCCTGCATTTTGCTGACTTATGATTTGATAATCAATACCATCTGTCGCTTTGAGGTATTCATCAGCAACATCAGCGCTATTGTCTGTGCTACCATCGTTGATTACAATTATCTCATAATCACGATAAGTCTGCGCACAAACGGTCTCCAATGCTTTACGCACATATGGCGCCTTATTGTAGAGTGGTATAATTACACTAAATTTCATTATTAGTTCTGTTTCTTCTTTAACAAAAATACGCTTCGTTTCACTACGCTACAAAAATATTCAAAAATTATTGATCATATTTTTTTATAGTTTATCCATCATTTTGTTTTGCTCCCCAAATGCTACATAGTTGCATTTCATTAGAGCAAAAACAAAAGATAATTCTTGAATTGTTATATATTTAAAATTTTTTATTACCTTTGCAGTCGATTTACATCTAAAGTATGGAATAAGGCAGATGAATTGTTAGCGTTTTACGCCGTTATTGACGTTATGTCCCCATACTTTATACATCCAAAAGCTGG